>JALSSH010000087.1 GCA_026984385.1 Ardenticatenia bacterium
TCATAGGGCGTAGTTTTCTCCGAGCAGCGTTTCTAGTGGCGCGCGACGAAAATAGGCGCGGTAGGCGTTGCTTTCGGCGATGCTCCGACGGAGCGCGTCGAACTTTTCCTTGACGATCTCTTCCGGTTGCGGGCGGCCTTCCTCGGCGTAAAGTTGTACGGTCCCCCCGCGTCCGAACTCCACCGCGACCTCGCCGCGCGCGGCGGTGTATTCCAGGGCTAAGCGCATCGTTTCCAGCCGTTGAGCGGTAGCACCGGCCAACGCGCTAAGCGTGGTGCGACCCTCTTCGTGTGCTGATACGTAGTGTATCAGTTGCCACAGGCGCTCTATCACCGTCTTGGTACGGTCATAAGAGGGGGGCGCTACGCCGATCAAAATCAGCGTTTGCGGCTTGACGCGCTCCAACGCTTCTTGCAGCGCGCGCGGGCTGGGCGGCGCGGTGTAAATGACCAGCACCGAGTTGGGGGGCAGCTCGGGAAGCGTTGCGCCCGGGGACTCGGCGCGGCGGTAGCCTTCTGCCCAAACCGTCGCTTCGGGGTGTGCTTCCAGTGCGCGCGCCAGGGCCTCTTGGGGATCGTCGGTGCGCCAGTCTAGCACTTGGCGGCGCGGGCGCTCGACCGTGATCGCCTCACCTTCTGCGGGGCGGTAGGCTTGCAGCGTGATTTGCAGCTCCTGTTTGCCTTTGTACGTGTTCAGCCCGATTTGATAGGCCAAGTCAAATACGCCTTCCGGCAGAGGGTGTTCTGCTCCACGCCACCAAACTACGCTACGTGTTGTGCCTGCCGCGTCCTCAACTTCCAAGCGGCGATGTTCGTGGGTGCGCCCGAGGATTTTGGTGCTGCGCAGGTGCAAGTTGCGCGTCACAAAGGTGATGGGCGGGTTGCCCTCACCGAAAGGGGCTAGGCGATTGATCTGCCGCACAAGGTCGAGCGTGGTAGCCTCTAGCGGTAGGTAGGCGTCCACGCGCAACCCGGGGCGCACACTCGGATCGTGAGTGTCGCGGAGCGTTTGGGAAAGGCGACGGCGGAAAGCGGGGATGTTTTTCTCGGGCAATGACGCGCCAGCCGCTCCAGGGTGTCCGCCGTAATGCAACAGCAGATCCGCTTGTGCGGCAATTGCCGCGCCGATGTCATACCCAGGGGCGGAGCGCGCCGAGCCACGCGCGATGCCTTTCGCGATACCGTCCGTCCCCATGCTGAAAAGCACCACCGGGCGTGCGTATTGTTCGGCCAGCCGCCCCGCCACGATGCCGATGATGCCCGTGTGCCAATTCGGACGGGCCAGCACCAACGCCTCCCAGTCCAGCAGCGAAGGATCGCGGGCGATCATTTCTTGGGCGGCGGTGTAAATTTGGCGTGTTTCTCGGCGGCGCTGGTTGTTCAGCGCGTCGAGTTGCTCGGCGAGCACGCGCGCGTGCGACGGATCGCGCGTGGTGAAAAGCTCCACGCTGAGCCGTGCGTCGGCCAAGCGTCCGGCGGCGTTCAGACGCGGCCCCAGTTGAAAGCCGATGTCCTCGGCGCTGAGCCGTTCGGCTTGCAGACCTGCCACCTGCATTAACGCTTGCAACCCCGGGCGTTGTGGGGCGCGCAGCCGCTCCAAGCCTCGTTGCAACAAATAGCGCGTGTCGTGGGTTTGCACGGCCACGTCGGCCACAATGCCCAGCGCGACCAGGTCCAGGAATTGCTCGGCTTCCCGAGGACGTCCGCTGGCGGCGTAAAGGTGCTCGATCAACTTATACGCCACGCCCACCCCGGGCAACGAAACGAGCGGGTGCTCGGCGGGAAGGCGTTTTGGATTGATGATCGCGTCGGCGGCGGGCAGGGTAGGGGGCAAGTCGTGGTGATCGGTGATGATGGTGGTTAACCCCTGTGTTTTCGCATAGTCAATAGCCTGGCGTGCAGAAACGCCCGTGTCACAAGTCAGCAGCAATGCAGGGCGTACACGTTCCAGCTCACGTTCGAGGCTTTCCGGCAAGATGCCGTGCCCCTCTTTCAGGCGATTGGGAATGTAAAAGTCAACCTCCGCACCTAACCCGCGCAAGCCGTCCACCAGAAGGGCGGTCGAGGTTTGCCCGTCTACGTCGAAATCACCCCAAACCAAAATGCGTTGCCCGTGCGCGATAGCCTCTTGCAGCAATAGCGCCGCTTGCACCAAGTCCGGCAGTTCCTCAGGCGGGGAAGGCGTGTAGCGCTGTGATGAGAGAAACGCGCTGGCGTGCGCGACCGTGTCCACGCCGCGCTGTACGAGGATGCGCGCCAGCAACTCGGATATATCCAGTGCCTCGCACAAACGTGAGACGGCGGTAGGGTCGGGAGCGGGTGGTTTGATCCATTCAAGGAGTGAATTTCGCATAGTCATTAACCCTAAAAACCCACCTCTTCAACATCCCAAAAACCAAAATCCAACCCCCATCCCGCGCTATTAGCATCTTCTACACAAAGTACATCAACAGACCCAGGAACATTTCCTCGGCCACACAACGAACGGAACTCACAATAACCACACCGCCGATCCTCACCAGCAAGCGGCCACTCCCCGTCCCCACGCTCCATCACCTCACGCACCAAGCCCAACACAAAAACGCGATCCTCATCAAACTGTTGCAACGAATACTCAAAATCAAGCGCCCGCCCGTCACCCGCCACCCAATAAACCATCGTCACCTGCTCCGAAGACACTTCCCGCCCCAGAAAACCGCGCGCTGCCTCCACCAACAGCAATCTATACAAGCGCGTTTGCAACCGCCCCGCAAACCAACGCCGCGAAGGGGCATACGGGTAGGTCTTCCAATCCACAATCACCACCCTACCATTCGGCGTATCTACCAGCAAATCATACTTCGCCGCAAAACGATACCCGCCCAGCTCTACATCAAGCGCCAACTCAGGGTAATGCCCGCCCTCCAACTTGTGCACCCATTCAAACGCTAAGTAGGCGTCCCACCAATCCCGCACCTGCGGATCATCAATGCTCGCCGAGAGCAAAGCCTCATCCATCCCCAATTGATGTCGCTCCACAAGGCGATGAAACCAAGCGCCGCGCTCCAACTGTCGCTCATTTTCCAAAAACGGCTCAGCAACCACACCCGGCCACGCCTGCCCTTCCACATAGCGCAACTGAAAGCGGCGCGGGCAATCCACGTAGTCCTGCAAATTTCCCTGCGTAAAGCGAAATAGCGACGGCAGCATTTTTATGTTACACTTTCTCCCGCATCATCACCCAACATACTCGCTCAGCGCCAAGAGCGGCAGGGCAGGGCGATTTTCGCGCTCCGCGCCCTTGTGCCAAAAGCGCCCCATGTTCCACGTAACGATCAGCTCCTTACGCGCGCGTGTCATGCCCACATAAAACAAACGCAAGCGCTCTTTGGCGTACTCCGTGCGCGCGTGCAACGTCGCTACCCCTTCTGCATATTCCGCGCCGGTGCGCAACGCTTCCAGTTGCGCCAACAGCTCGGCTTCCAAATTGAGATTGGGCACAACGCCGCCAAACCCGAAGCTGTCTTCCACCCGCCGCGCTGAGCCGCGAATGTACCACTTTTCACCAAAATATTGATCGTAAGGCATTCCCGACGGAAAGCTGTAGTTGTTCACCGCCATCAAATACACGCGATCCCACTCCAGCCCCTTAGCGGCGTGCATGGTCGCCACCGTAACCACTCCGGGCTTGGGCTTGTAGCCCACCCCTGCATCGTCAAAACCGAGAAAACGACGCTCGTTGGCGCTGATCACGCGCAGCTCCTCTACAAATTGCGGCAAACGCCAATCTGCGTGCGCTTGGGCCATACCGCCCAGCAACACCGCGATCTTGTGCGCCAGCGCCACATCTGCCGCCTCGCTGAAAATATCTTGGGCCACCGTCAGCACGAGCTGATCAATCGGCAAGATCAGCGCTTCCAGCCAGCGCCGCAACTTGCGGCGAAAGTCCAACAGGTCATCGCGCAACCACTCGTGCTCCGCCACAATCTCCGGCAAACGCCAATCCCCTTCACCGGCTGCGGGCCAAAGGAAGTCCTCGACATTGTGCCACTGCTTGAAGGCCTCCCCGAGCACCCCCGCCAACTCCGCGTCCTCATAGATCGCTTTGCGGCGCTCCACCGACTGAATTGCCAGGTACAAACGCTTGAGCTTACGCAAGTCCACCGGTTTGCTGAGGAAGTCCAGCAAGCGATGCAACAGCGAGACGGCCTCACGGGTGGCCGTTGTGCTGCGCAACAGCTCCTCATAGGGCACGTCATACTTGCGCAACAAGGCCGTGAGCTTAAAGCCGCGATTGTTCTCCGGCACCAGCACCGCCACCGTCGGGCGCTCTTCTGCTGGCAACTCGGAAATTTCCGCCAGCCAGGGCACAAGCGAAAATTCCTCGCTGGCAACCACAATCTCCAACTCTTGTTCCGGCGTGATCTTGCGCTCCGGATGGTAGTAAAGCTGCACAAAGCAACTTTCCTCGGGCGGGTTGGGCTGCGGATCGTCGGGCGGGGTAAGCTGAATCACGCCA
>JALSSH010000088.1 GCA_026984385.1 Ardenticatenia bacterium
GCGTTTCCACCTCTACGCCTCACCGTCTGCGCCCTCGTCTTCAAATAGCTTCTCGATACGATCCATCCAAGCGTCGTCGTCCAACGCAGATGCCACTGTTGCCGCACTCGCCCGCGCAGCCCAGCGCCGGAAACGCGCTTCCAACTGCGCCTGCGTCACCCGCATCTGTCGTCCGTGCCGCCCAGGATGCCGAGCGTTGGTGTCCTCCGGCGCTGCGGCTTCGATCAGGGTTCTCTGTAAGGCAGCTTTGGCGCGCTTGTTGATCGGAAGCCTGTCCAGCGCCCTCACCGTCCGCCGAAGCTGCGCCCCCCGCAGCTTCGGCACATGACCGCGCTTCCTCGTCATGCGCCCTCCGCATCCGCCACACCGGTTGCCAGCGCGCGCGCCACGTCCGCTGCCACCTCACGCTCACGCTCGAACGCCTCGATCTCCGCCTCGGCGATCTCTTTCGCGCTTCTGCCCGTCGCCTCCCAAATCCAACGCGGAGGCGCCTCCGTATCTCGCCACAATTCCAGCACTTCGCGCTTGCTCAACTCGTCCGGCACGATGTCGCGCGGCTTGATCTGAAAGTCCAAGTTGCCCGCCTCGTAATCGCCGGCCACGAATGGCTCGAAGTTCGCGTAGCCTCCGATGCCGCCGACCGTGATCGCCATTTGGAACGCTCGCAGCAGCGCCGCGTCCGCGTTGCCGTTGAACTCGGTCAGCCGATCTATCGCGTCGCCGAGCGCTAACCGCACTGCCGGCGAGCTATTGAGTTGGAACTCGCGCAAATCAGCGAAGGAAAGCTCCGGACAGTCGTCCCGAATCTCGTCCAACATGGTCTTGATATGCTCAAGCGCGCCCGAAAAGTCGATATTCGCCACCATCGGATAGGGTTGGCTCCCTTCCGGCCCGGTCATCACCTGAACGGTCGAGCGCTCCGCGCTTTCGTCTTCCGGCTCCTGCACATCCAACTCTTCGATAGAACGCGCCCCGGCGATGTACCACATTGCATCAACCGTCTGACGCATGTGGTCGAACACCAATGAAGCCAAATCGTTGAGGGCGTCCAGCTTGCTCAATGTGCCGCCGTGAAACGTCGTCGCTCCCCACTGACGCCCCACGTCTGCCGCCTGTGCTAACGCCACCGGCACAAACCCGTAGGGATTGAGCCATTTTTCGCGCGGATTGCCGCGCGGGTCACTGTGCCAGGGATACAACGCGGCCTCGCCGTGCTTAACGCGATACGTGGCAAATTCTTCCTGGGTGATCACCTCGCGGTATAGGCAGCTTTCCCCATCTTTTTCCGGGTCGTCACGCTCGTACTCGATGACAATGCGTTTCACGTACCCGACCGCGTCGATGTCCGCCTCCCGCACCACGCCGGGGTGCAACACCTCCAACCGCACCCGCCCCCGCGCGGGATCGTCCACCACCTTCAGCACGCCGTCCCCATAGCGGGCCAGGAAACGCGCATAGCGCATTTTCAACTGCGCCCAATTGCTCCACTTCCACAATTGCCGTATCGCCGCCGTCAGGTTGTCGTCCAACCCTTCCAGCGGGACGGCGCCGGTTCGCAGCGTCTGCCAGTCCAGGTTGCCGCCGTAGCACTTGGCCGCCGTGATGTTGACCAACCGCCAAACAGGGTTGAAAATGCCCCGCGTGTAACGATAGAGGTCGTCATCTTTCAAGTGCTGCCGCGCGTAGCGGTCGAGTTGGCTGAACACCGTGTTGAAGTAGTACAGGTCGTAGTGGTGATACCGCCACAGCCGCGCCTCGTAGGTATCCCAGTCCGATTCCACCGCAGGCGATAGACTGCGCACCCCCGATGGCACCAAGGCCTCCCGCCGGTACGTCTCAATGGCTGCTTGCACTCCGGCACTTGCCGACATTGCCACTCGCCTCAACCAGTCCAACATCTCACACGCCCGCGCGTCTGCGGCTCACCCTACCGATGTGTGCACGACGGTCACGCCCTACCAGCATCTGGAATGCCCCCGCCGTCGCGTCCACTTGGTCGTCGTGTGCCCCAAGTGGGAACGCCTCCAACTCGTCGAGAAACGCGCCGTTCCACGCCCCGGCCAACAACTTGACGTTACCCGCCTCCGCCTGCGAACTCAACGGCGCCGCCCGCTCGGATTTCGAGCCTGTCACCCTGTTGCCGCGAAATGCGTACCCTGCCAACACCTGACGCCGGTAGTAATCAATCGTGTGCACGCCGCTACTCCCCGGCTCCTGCTCCATCCAAATCGCCACGCCTACTCCGTCCAATTGCGCCGTCTGGCGAATGAGCCGCGTCACTTGGGCCGGCGTGCCGCGAATGCGTCGCACGTCCAGCACGTAGTAATGTCCGTCGGGCGAAACCCCCATCAACACGCCCACCGTCCAATCCGGATCGCGCCCTTCTTTGGCCTCGCTTGCGGCCATGTCCCAGTAGCGCACCTTGCGCAACTCGGCGGGCGCCACTTCCACGATCTCGAACCACTCCCGACGAAACAGCCCGCCGGACTGCCGCGCCGTCCAATCACCGTCGAGCAACTGCCGCCGCGTGATGGGGTCGAGCTCCATTAGCGAGGCGCGGTAAGCCTGGCCGTCCAAATAGGGGTTGTCCGCCAAGCGCGCGGGCACGAACACGCGCCCATAAGTCCGCCCCTCTACCAAAAAACGCCGTTTGACCCACTCGTGCCCCACCCCACCAGGGTTGCTGGCCGCGCGCATCCGCACCGGCACGTCAACTCCGGACAGTCGCCGCAGACGCGAGAACAAGTAGCGGTACTGGGTCTCAGAAAACTGCGTCAACTCATCGAACCCGATGAATTGAAACGCCGAGCTTTGATAGCGGAACTTGTCCTTCTCGTGCTCCAAATACCCGAAAGTCAACGTCGCCCCGCTCGGAAAGCGCCAGGTCTTGTTCTTGCCGTCCCACTTCGCGTCCGTGCCGGAAAGCCACTCCTCGGCGCGATCCATCAGCGCTTCCGGCAATGCCAAGTCGGCATACGTGCGCCGCAACAACAACGCCGAATAGCCCGGCACGTCCACGTATTGCAGGGCAGCCATCAGCAAAGCGTCGGACTTTCCACCGCCCGCAGCGCCTCCGTAAAGCGCTTCACGACACGTCAGTAACAGAAACGCCGCCTGTCTTGGGGTCGGACGGTGCGGGATGTAGCGCGTCAGTCTCGGCATAACCAGACGCTTCAGGCGGGGCTGGGATTGCGCCAACCTCTGCCAATACGCTAAGGACACCTGCGATGTAGTCGGTGTCAACATCCTCACCTACTTGTACCTGTACGCTCGCCACGGTCCCGCTGTGCCGGATCTCCTGGGCGGGCAAATCGCCGAACTCGCTTTGAGACAGTGACACCACCGCCCGCAACATGGTTGCAAGTTGCCCGAAACTGGCCTCGGTCGCGTCAACGGCTTGGAGGGCTTCGATGGTCTTGTCAAGCGCCGCGCTGAGCGCCTTGCGCCGCTTGCGCCTGTTCGCTTCGTGTTCCAGCCGCGCCTGATGACGGTCGTAAGCCTCGGCGCGCTCCGCCCACGTCGGGACGAGTTTCCCGTCCGCCGTCCGCAGACGCGCACCGTCTCTGCCCCGCCCCTGCGCCCACCGCCTCCACGTGCCGTTTGCGCGTTGTGTCGACAATTTTTCGAGCGCTTTTTGTAGCGCCCGTGTAGCGCCCATGTAGCGCTTTTCAAGCTGCTCACGCTTCCAGTGCCGCCACGCGGCATCGACACTTCGCGGCGCGGATTGGCTTAAGTAATACGTGTGGAAACGCTGCCAGGCGGTATGACTTTCCCATTCCTGTTTTTCCCAAAGGCGTTGCCCGTCCACACGTGCCACACACCGACTCTCTCCGCCGACGCAAGACGAACGGCATTCGGGGCGCGGTGCGGACTTCCTCGTTTGTGTCACCGGCTGGAAGGGGGAAGAATTTCGGCAAATGCAATGCCACCGCGCCCCCGTGTGCTCGTCAGAACAAGCGTACTACACGGGCGCGCGGCGCGGTAGATACTCAATTGTTCGTTATCAACTGAACGTGTTCAATTGATAACGGCTACAGCGGTAAGTACGGCGGCGCCTCCCATTCACTGTCGCAGACCTTATATTTTTCCCGATCCACGAACTCGATGAATCGCGCCGCGATGAGCCTGGTCATCAGGTACTGCACGCGCGGCTGAGAAAGTCCAAGACCCGCCGCGATGGTGCGTGTGCTGGGCGTGACACCAGCGTTTTCGTCCGCGTACCGAACGATGAAGTCCAGCACGTCGTACATCCGCGCTCGTTTCTTCATCTACACTTTCTCCTCTTCTGCCCGCGCTTCCGGATACTCGTCCCTATGCATCTTCTTCATGTTTCACACCCAGCATTTTCTCAATCGCGAGCAGCGCATACGGTAGCCACTCGCCGTCATACGCGCGTTGCTCAGCTCCGCGCATGACCGCCAACACACGCTCGCGCATTTCGTCTGGCACGCCATGCCCCTGCTTTTCCATATCGCGCACATGCTCAAC
>JALSSH010000089.1 GCA_026984385.1 Ardenticatenia bacterium
CAGCGCGGCTCGCGGGGGGTGCAGGGGACGCTGTCCCCTGCTGGGGGTGCGGGGGCAACGCCCCCGCCCGCCGCGCTTGCCGTTTTGCGGCGTTCGGCGCACAATCAAGCAAACACCAGCGGCGCGCGCCCCTCTCACGTGCCGCTCCACACCGCACACAGGAGGCCGAGCTTATGTCCTCACAACTGCACCGAGCGATCCAATTGGCGCAGTCCGGCCAGCGCACTGAAGCGCGTGCGTTGCTGCTGGAGTTTTTGCAAACGCACGCCGATCACGAAGCCGCTTGGCTCTGGCTGGCCGCCGTCGCCAGCGACTGGGACGAGTACGAACGCGCGTTGGAAAACGTGCTGCGGCTCAACCCGCAAAACGAGGTGGCGCGCCAACGTCTGGACGAGTTCCGCGAGCAGCGCACCGCCACCAACGCCAACGCACAGGCCGATAACATCCCGTTACCGCCCTCGCCCGTGCCGCCGACGATGGCCGCACAAGCCGCGCCCGCCCCACCCGCCGCGCAAACGCCCATTTACGGCACTCCGGACTTCAACACGGGCCACGCCGCGCCTTCACAAAGCCCGCCACCCGTTTACGGCGTTCCCGATCCCAACGCCGAACACACGCCCTCCCCTGCCCCTCAAGCACCGCAAGTGGTGGAGCGCGTGATCGAGCGGGAACGTGTGGTCGAGCGCAAAGGGCGACGCGGCTGTCTGGGGTGCAGTGTGCCGATGGTGCCCGGGTGTGGATGCGGCGGATGCGGCTGTTGGCAAGGCTGTTTGGGGCTGGTGTTTTTGCTGATTGTGTTGCCCGCGCTGGCCTGCTTCGGCCTGAGTTACGGCGGCAACAGCTTGGGCATTCTGGACTGGCCCGCACGCTATTTGCCCAACCGCTTTGGCGAAAAAACGCTCGCCGTCGAGCTTCCCCCCTACGAGTTGGAGATAACCGTCCCGCGCAGTTGGTATGTCGCCGACCCCAACAACGAGCAGTGGCAAACCTGGCGTGATTTTCTGGACGAGTTCGCCGCCTTTGAGGACACCGCCCGCCGCTGGGAAGACTTGGAAAATTTGCCGCTGCCGGCCATTGTGGAAACCGACCCGATTATGCTGGCGCTCAACGGCGATGTGATCACGCTGCAACCCTCCCCGATTTTGCAGCAGGATTTCAGTTGCCCCGCTGTGCGCAACCAAGCCGCTCCCGACGTCATCGTGATCGAGTACGAAGGAAACATTTGCGGCCTGCTGAGCCACGTCGCCAAGCCCTATAGCGGCCCGCAGGTCTTCCAACAGTACTCCCCACCGGAAAACGTCTATCGCATCACTTGGCTGATGCCGCTCAACGCGCAACAAGGCGTGCGTTGGACCATGTCGCTCAACACCGATCTCTACGACTTTTATAGCGGGCGGCTGGAAACGATAGCGCGCTCTGTCCAAGTTAAACAAAAATAACAACCTTCCCCGGAGGGAAGCGGTATAATCTGAAGGTGCGGGCGCTGCTCGGCGGGGCGCGCCCGCTTTGCAAGCCGCACCGACCCACACATGGGGCGGGCACTTTGTGGAGAAAACCAAACGCTCAATTGAGGAGCTGACGCATGAGCAAAATGCGACGTATTGCGGTTATGACAAGCGGCGGCGACGCCCCGGGGATGAACCCCGCCGTTCGCGCCGTGGTGCGCACAGCCGCCGCGCACGACGTAGAAGTCTACGGCATCCGCCAGGGCTATACGGGAATGCTCGGTGGCGATTTTGAGCTGATGACCAGCCGCGATGTCAGCGGCATCATCCAACGCGGCGGAACGATCCTTCAAACCGCGCGCAACCAGGAGTTCAAAACGACAGAGGGCCAAGAACGCGGCTTGCGAAGGCTGAACGAGCACAGCATTGACGGCCTGATCGTGATCGGCGGGGACGGCAGTTTGCGCGGGGCGCTGGCGTTGCACAAGCTCGGCTTTCCGGTGATCGGCGTGCCCGGCAGCATTGACAACGACATCTGGGGTACGGATATGTGTATCGGCGTGGATAGCGCGCTGAACACGATCCTGGACGCGATAGACAAACTACGCGACACAGCCAGCAGTCACGAGCGTTGCTTTTTGGTCGAGGTGATGGGGCGCAACTGCGGCTATTTGGCGACGATGGGCGGCATCCTCGGCGGCGCGGAGTTTATCCTCATTCCGGAACACCCCACGCCGCTCGAAGAAATTGACGACATCATCAAAGAAGCGTATATGAAGGGCAAAAGCCACGCGATGGGCGTCATCGCAGAAGGCGCAACTCCCAAAACCAAAGAAGTAGCGGAATATCTGGAAGCACAAAAGGTCGGCTTTGAGGTGCGCGTCACCGTGTTGGGGCACGTGGTGCGCGGCGGCAGCCCCACCGCCTTTGACCGCCTGCTGGCGACGCGCATGGGCGTTCGCGCGGTGGAGTTGCTGCTCGAAGGGCAAAGCGGCGTGATGGTGGGTTTGCACGGGCGAGAGATGGGCACGGTCAGCTTGGAGGACGCCACCACCAAACAACGCGAGGTTTCCGAATATTTTGTAGAAATGGCCGAAATGCTGGCGAAATAGTCCGAACGCCGCTCCAAAAGACAGCAACGGGCCGGGTAGCAAAGTGCCACTTGGCCCGTTCCCCTAGCCCACGCTGGCGTTGTAAGACTTACCGAGCGCCCGAATCAAGCGGGCCGCTTTCACCTGAAACGTCTTTGCGCGCATCCCAACGCATAGCTCGCGTAGCACATTGAGCGCAATCGTAGTTTGGCCGAGCTGGCGCACTTCTGCGCCGGTCACCGTATAAAAGCGCCATTGCGCCAAGTCCAGCGCGTCCCAGCGTTCGGGGTCTTTTTCGATCTGCACGCAAAAAACGTAAAGGTCCGTGCTACGAGCTGCGCTGGGCGCATAGCGGAACACGATCCGCGAAAGCGGCCCATCCTGTTCCCGAGCCTGCACATAGGCCGCAGCCTTGACTTCGAGCCGCACACCGTTGGAGGCCACCAAATCATACTCGCTCCAGGCGTCGCGGACTCTCAAGCGTATGCCGAGCAAACGTGCGACCATCCACTCCGCAAAAACGCTCTGCACGCTGTGCATCCGCAAATCGCTAAACGCCCAGCGCCAAAAGTCCAAAATCATTGCGTCGCCCTGGATGGCGCTAGAGCCATACAGCCGCTCATGGCCGGTCAATCTGTGGCTGGTCGGCATAATGACTATTCCCCCCTTTCCATGCTGGAACATATACCACGTTGTTTTTGTTTGCACAAATAAGCGTATACGGGGGGAATTAACGGGAAAATTGGGTGAGTTTCGGGTCGCCCAACTTGCTCCAAAGCTACTATTCCGTCCTAAAACCTGCATAGTCCGCAAACCAGCCCTCATCGGGGGGCGGCGGCGCGAAAAAGTCCGTCCAGGGACGCGCAAACTCGGCGGCCAGCGCGCTCAATCGTTGGACGCGCACAGTCGCCGTTTGCGCCAAAAACTGGGCGCGCTGCTCAGCGCTCATCGGGATGCACTCCTTCCAGATCGCGCGTCCGGCCAAAAAGCCGCTCGCGCCCGCCTGAAAAGCGACGCGCGCCTGCTGCTCGAAGGTGTCAAAGTCTACACCGGCGCTCAAAAGCACCCAGGGCGTGGCGCTGGCCTCGCTGAGCGCTTCACAAGCCGCCCGCCAGACGTTCCGATCGTGCTCGAAGGCCACGTCAACGGGAAACTCCATTTTCATCACATCAACACCCAAAAGGCTCAGCCGACGGATCGTCTCACGCACCACGCGCGGGCGTTGCTCGGCAAACGTTGCGCTGGCTTTGGGCACGTTCGGGTCCAAGCTGTACGAAAGCGGCTCGACAAAAAGCGGCAAGTCATAGCGGCGGCATTGTTCGGCCACCTGGCGAACGGTTTCCTCCAGGCGTTCGGTCAACGCGCCCGCGTCCGGATGGTAGTACACCAGCAACTTAACCGCCGAAGCGCCCGCCCGCTTGAGCTTTTCCACCGTCCAGCCCGGCAAAAAAGCCAGCTCGCGGGCGGTGGCGTCCCCGCTATAGCCGCTTTTTTCCAGCGCCATCAGCCAACCGCTGCCGCCGGACATATGCATCGCCGCGTCCAACCCATAGATCGGGTCGAGCAACACGGCGCTGGTGTGCGGAGAAAGCGCCGTGACCACTTCGCGCTTGATCGCCACCGCCACCGTATGGGGCGTGCCTTGTGGCAACATACGGCGATAGCTGCCGCGCTGGTCAAAAGCCAAAATTGTGAACAGATGGGCATCTGTGCTGGTGCTCTTCAGACCGCGCCACTTACCCGGGGTCAGAGTGGTTGTCATGGTTAGCTCCTTCTGAGCGTGTGAACTGCGTTTTTCCACGCCCAGTCTAGCGCATTCCCGCCAAACGCGCAGGCCACAGGCGAGGGCTTCGCGCCCATCACCTACACAGCCCGCGCCGATACGGTGCGGGCCGTGTTTCCATCCGTTGCGCCGTGTGGAGCATGGCGCTAGTCCCAGGT
>JALSSH010000090.1 GCA_026984385.1 Ardenticatenia bacterium
CGACAGCTCGACTATTACCACCAACTGGCGGAACGCAGCGAAAAGATCGCCCTGGTGCGCACGCAAAGCGACTTGGACGCTGTGTTGAGCACATGGGCGGCGGGCACAACGCTTGCCGACCACCAGGTGGGAATTGTGGTGGGCATGGAAGGCGCAGACCCGATCCCCACGCCCGCCCATTTGGCGGAATGGCACGCGCGCGGTTTGCGCGTGCTCGGCCCTGCCTGGACGGGCACGCGCTACAGCGGCGGCACGCGCGCCCCCGGCCCCTTGACCGCGCTCGGGCGCGAGTTGTTGGACGCGATGGCCGAGTTGGGGATGGTGTTGGACCTGGCGCACATGGCCCCCCAAGCGATGCGGGAAGCGCTCGACCGCTACGAGGGGCCGCTTTTTGCCAGCCACGCCAACCCGCTGAAGTTCCGTCCGGAAGCGACCACGCGCAGCCTTTCCGACGAGCTGATCCGACGCATCGCGGAACGGGACGGCGCGGTCGGCATCGTGCCCTTTAACCTGTTCCTGGTGCCGGGCTGGCAGCTCGGCGACGGCAAGGACGCGGCCACGTTGCAAACGGTCGTTGCGGCGATAGACCACGTCTGCCAGGTGACGGGCAGCGCGCGGCATGTGGGCCTCGGCAGCGACTTTGACGGCGGCTTCGGCGCGGAGTCCGCACCGCAAGGGCTGGACACAGTCGCCGACTTGCTGAGCCTCGGCGAACCATTGCGCCAGCGCGGTTATAGCGCGGAGGACGTGGCGGCGATTTTGGGCGGGAACTTTTTGCGCATTCTGCGCGCGGGTTTGCCCGCTTGAGGGGGGACGCGGTGGAAAAATACGGCCAAATCAGCATCACGGTTGGCACGCTGGGCGTGGTCATTATCCTGATCGGCTTGTTCCCCGGCTTGATCGGGCTGGAGGCTTCCCCGGGGGTTGGCGTGTTGCAGGTGCTGGTGATCCTGTTGGGGTTCAGCGTGCTTTTTGCGGCGGCGTACTGGTTTGTCAAGCGCGTTTTTTACCCCGCGCAGCCCTCCACGCTGGCCCAAGAGATCGGCGTGCGGCTGACGCTCACCGGCTTGTTGGCGGCGGCAGCAGCGGGTTTGGCCGATGTGCTCGGCTTCGGCAGCCACACATCCGCCACCGCGCCGCGCCCCCTTTTGGGGCATTTGCAGGCATGGGGCTTTGTGGGCGGGGTGATGTTGGCGTCGCTGGGCGTGGTGCTCTACGCGCTGATGGGGCCGCAGCCGCCCGACGACGACGATTCGCCCTCAGAACGCGCGTGAACTTTCAGCGCCGCCGCAACCAGTCCCGCAGCAACACACGGTAGACCGCTGCGCCGAAGATCGCGATATCCGCCCCGATCCACAGCAGCGCCCAAAAAGCCGCCGGCCCGCCGTAGGCGCTCGCCATCGAGCTGGCGTCGTTGAGCGGCATCGTGGCGTGCGGCGTCAGCACGATCTTAAAGACCGTCCAGGAGTCGGTGATCGCTTGCAAGCCGGTGACAAACGCCAAAAAAGTGAGCGTCACCCGCACAACTTGCGGGCTGCCGCGCCTGCCGAGCGCGATCAGTGCCGCACCGCTGAGCACGCCGACGGTCAGCGTGAGCAAATTCCCCGCAGTGGCGAAAAAGAGCCGCTGCCCTTCCGTCGTGCCGAGATCGCCAGCGCCGATCCGCGAATAAAACAAGCTGCCCGCGATCAGCGCCACGCCCAACCCTATCGCCACATATTCGGGAGAAGCGGCGCGATAGGTGAGCCAAAGCAGCCCCGCGCCAAAAAGCGCCGTGCCCAAATAGCCGCCCTGGATGACCAAAAAACGCCAGCCTCCGCGTGTATAGGCCAGCCCGGCCCCGTCCGCCATGACGTGGAAGGAAAGAAACTCGCCGCCCGTCAACAACGCGGCCAACCCGTGCCCCAGCTCATGGATCAGCGTAACAAAAAGCCGCAGCGGATAGGTCAGGAAGAAGAGCGCGGGCACTTGCCAGACCACCAGCGCCACCAAAAACGCCAACAGCGCCAGCCCAAAATCACGCGGGTTGACACGAGTCCCTGTTTTCGTCACACTACCGATCCCTTCTGGTGGGAAGCTATACCACAAACACGAGCAAAAGGAGTACACCAAACACCATGAGCGACGAACCGATACGCTTTGGCATGGTCGGCAGCCCAAGCACAACGCCCCGCTCCGGCACGGCTTTTGCCGTTGAACAAATACGGCGCTTGGGGCTGGATCACCTGGAGATCGCCTGGGTACACAGCGTGCGCGCCTCGGAAAAAACATGCGCGGCCATCCGTGCCGCTGCGGAAAAACACGGCGTCACGCTGAGCGTTCACGCACCTTACTATATTAACCTCAATAGCCAAACCGCCGAGGCGATGGCGAAAAGCGACGCGCGATTGCTCGCGGCGGCACGGGTCGGCTGGCAGGCGGGCGCGCGCGACATCGTCTTCCACCCGGGATCGTATCACGGCCAACCTCCCGATCAGGTATACGAGCGAGTGCGCGAGAAGTTGTCAGAAATTCGCGGCATCTTGGACGCGGAAGGCGTGGACGTGATTTTGCGCCCGGAGACGATGGGCAAGCCCGCCGTCTTCGGCACGTTGGACGAGCTGCTCCAGCTCAGCCGCGACATCCCGGGCGTGTTGCCCTGCATAGATTTTGCACATTTGCACGCGCGCGAGGGCAAAGTGAACACCTATGCGGAATTCGTAGACGTGTTGCGCGCAGTGGAAAAGGCATTGGGGCGCGAAGGGCTGGAGACATTGCACGCGCACGTTTCCGGCATTGAGTACGGCCCGCGCGGTGAAAAGCAACATTTGCCCTTCAACGAGGCCGACTTTCGCTATCGAGAGCTGTTGCAAGCGTTGGTGGATATGGACGTGCACGGCTCAATTGCGGTCGAAGCGCCCGACCCCTTCCACGACGCGGACGCGCTGATGCTCCAAGCCACGTATCGGCGTGTGCGGGAAAAGAAAACGCCCGCCAAAGCCTGAGGACGGGCGTTTGCATAGCGCGGCGTTAAACATGCTTACCCGGGCGCGATGGTTGCGGTCGGGCCGGTGACGGGCGGTTGCGTGGGAGGGGGCGCAATGGTCGGCGCTCCACCCACCGGCGCAGCCTGCCCACCGCTTGTCGCGGCGGGCGCCGCTTGCGGCGCAACGCCGACCGTATCCGCTGCGCAACGGAAGCCGATGGCCGCTGTGGGCATATCCGGCTGGGCGCTCATACGGTGCACGGTGCGCAGAAAGAGCGGGATCGTATCCCAACTGCCGCCGCGAATGACTTTTTCCACACCGGTTGGCGGCCCTTTAGGGTTCGGCTCGGGGTTGGTGGCTTGTTGGGTGTAGTAGTCCACCTGATACCAATCGTACACCCACTCCGAAACGTTGCCCGCCATGTTGAAGATGCCGTAAGGGCTGGTGCCACCCGGGTACTCGTCCACAGGGACGGTGCCCGCGTTGGGCGTGATGGAAGACATGGCGCGGTTTGGGTCAAACTCAAAGCCCCAGGGATAGATGAAATTCTGCGGGCCGCGCGCGGCGTGTTCCCATTCGGCCTCGGTGGGCAAACGGCGGTTGAGTGTGCGGCAATAGGCTTGCGCGCCCCACCATGTCACAAAAGTGACCGGATGATCGGGGTAGAAGGTGGGGTTGCGCACCGAGTAGGTCGTGCCGTCGAACTCGATGTAGCTGTTAGGCTCTTCCAGGGTGGTTTTAACGCAGGGGTTGCCGTCGCAACCGGTTTTATGTTGGTTCGGCCCCAACCAGTTGAGGAAAGCCACGTATTGCGCGACCGAGACTTCGTAAATATCCATCTGGAAGCTATCTATGGTCACTTGGTGGGTGGGGATAGAGTCTGAAATCCAAGCCAGGTCGGTGCAAGACTTGCCGTATACGGTGCAATTGTCCATCGCCTGCTTGCCTTCTTCCCACGTCGTGCCCATCAAGAACGTGCCGCCCGGCACAAGCACCATCTCGGTCTTGATCGCGTCGAGTTCCGCCGGAATAGCGGGGCCTTGCGGCAAACCGAGCGGCTCGGTCGGCTCGGCAACGGGCGGCGTGCCTACCACCGGCGTATCTTGAGCAGGCGCGGCGGTTTGCGGAGCGCTCAGCACGGTGGCGGTAGGGTTCAGCACGGCGGACGACGCTTCGCCGGTCGCGCCGACGTTGCTCGCCTCGCTGGTAGGCAACGGCGAGGGCGTCGGGGTGGGCAAAACGGCTGCCGCGGTGTCCATCGGCGCGGTGGTGGGTTGTGTGACGGCCAAAGTTTGAGCAGCGGCCAGGGCTTGCTGAGCGATCTCGGTTTGGTTGGGCGCAATTTGGACGATCGGCGTGCTGCTTCCGCCCTCCAAAATAGGGAACGTGATCGCGCCCAGGGCATAGCCCCCTACGCACAACACCAGCGCAAACCCCCCGCCTAAAAATATGCCCATCATTAACCATTGCCAACTTCCG
>JALSSH010000091.1 GCA_026984385.1 Ardenticatenia bacterium
ATTCCAGCGTTTGTTCCCACATCCCTTCGGGGAACTTGTTACCGGCGTCGTAATAGGCAATGCAGGCTTCCGTCGTGATGGTAAACCCGGGCGGAACAGGGATGCCGATGCGGGTCATTTCTGCCAGGTTGGCGCCTTTGCCACCCAGCAGATTTTTCATCTCGGCGCTGCCTTCTTCAAACGCATACACCCACTTATGAGCCATAGACCATATCTCCTCACACTCTTGCGCACGCTATGCCGCCATGCGCCAATCACACGCATAACGCGCAGATTGTGGCACGTCGGCACACCGTCGCCAAGTGAATAAACACACATGAACAGATGACGAGTGTTACACGCCAACCATACCCTGCTCCCCCCAGCACGTCAACCGCGCGCGTGGGCAGCGTGCACAAACGCTTGCCGAGCGTCGCCGCGCCCCCAGCCCACATCCCAAACTTGACATTTCCCCGCGCCCGCGCGATAAAAGGATCACACAGCGGGAGCATACCCTATACAGAAAAAGGAGCAAGACGCAGATGATCCGATGGCGTGAGGCTGTGGCCGTGCTCACAGTGTTACTTGCTTTGGGCTGGGCTGGGGCTGCGTGGCCCACATCCGCCCAAGATGACGATTTCCCAACTCCCCCGGGCCGTCTGGTGGTGGGTGATGAAAACGGGCTGTATGTGATGAACGCAGACGGCAGCGAAAAAGTGTATTTGGTGGAAGAAAACGACCCCTCGTGCTGGTTGCGCGACGGGGCGTGGAGTCCGGACGGCACGCAGATCATGTTCACGACCATCTGCGGCGGCGCTTCGCCCGGAGACTGGCGTCCGGAAGCCGGCCAAAGCGACGTGCGCGAGCGCACCGCCAGCGTCTCGGTCTACGATCTGGAGAGCGGCGAAACCCACGAGCTGGTGCCCAGCGACGGCGTGCACCAAGATTACGCCGGAGATTGGCATCCGGACGGCGACAAAGTGGTCATCTATTCCGACCGCGACCCCAGCGAAACGTTCAACTTCTACCTTTACGACCTGGGGACGGGCGAACTGAGCCAATTAACCACCTTTGACACCAACGCCAGCCGCGTTTCCTTTGACCCCAGCGGACGCTATCTGCTTTACAACCGCAGCATCGTAGACCCGGGCGACATCCACTTCGAGGTGCGCGCTTACGACCTGAGCAACGGGCAAGATATTTCCGTAGCGCGCGGCTTCACGCCGAACTGGTCACCGGACGGGCAGTGGATCGCCTTTGCCACCGAAGGCGACGAAACCGATATCTACTTGATGCCCACCGACTGCATTTACAACGGCGGCGGTTGCGACGCGGAGCGCGACGCCCGCAACATCACGCTTTCCCCGGGCGTCGCCGAACGCGAACCCGTCTTCAGCCCAGACCAAACCCAGCTCGTCTATCTGCGCGACACCGACGAAGCCCCGGGCACGCTCACCTGGGACATCTTCCGCCACGATATTCGCAGCGGCAAGCGCGTGAATCTCAGCGAAAGCGCAGAAGTCAGCGAGCGTCACCGCGAGTGGGAGCCGGTCCCCGCCGAGCGTGCGAATATTGCGGACGTGTTGCCGGTGGTGGTGCGCGTCAGCACGGGCGCAAACGCCGCCAATTTGCGCGCCGAGCCGAGCACCAACGCCGACCTGGCGGGCGTGCTGCCCAATGGCACGCTGTTGATCGTCCAAGAAGCCAACGCCGCCCGCGATTGGTATCGCGTTACCTTGCCGGAAGACGGCGCGGAAGGGTGGATTTACGGGTCGTTGATCGCGCCGGTGAACGGCGATCTGCAAAGCGTGCCGCAAGCACATTGAGATCGGCGCAACGCACCATACTCAACCCGAACGCCTGTCGCTCTGTATTCAGTTGGCAGCACGGCGGAAGTCCCTTATGTTCTGGCTGCAGAAAGGAGACCAAGCGTGGACGTTTTGAACCAGCAAGACCTGCGAACACTTTCTGAAACCGAAGGGGAATGGTGCATCTCGATCTTTATGCCAACCGCGCGCGGCGCAGAAGCTCAACAAAACCCGATCCGGCTCAAAAATTTGTTGCGCAACGCCGAAGAACAACTCGCCGAGGTGGGCGCACGTGTGCCGGACGCCGAGGCCTTGCTCCAGCCGGCCCAAGCGCTGCTCAGCGACGCGGACTTGTGGCGTAACGTCAGCCAGGGGTTGGCGATCTTCGTGGGGCCGCAACACTTCTCCTATCACCGTGTGCCGCTGGCCTTGGAGGAGCTGGTCGTGGTGCGGCGGCGCTTTCACCTCAAACCGCTGTTGGAGCTGTTGAGCGAGGACGGGCATTTTTACGTGTTGGCGCTGAGCCAAGACGGGGTGCGTTTGCTGGAAGGCACGCGCGACACCGCGCAAGAACTGCCTCTAGAGCGCGTACCTGCGAACTTGGCCGAAGCGTTGCAATACGACCAGCGCGAAAAGGTCATGCGCTCCGCCGTGAAAGGCGGCGGCGGGAGCGTTTACGGCGCGGGCGGCAGCGAGGACGTGAACAACAAACAAGCTATTCTGCGTTACTTCCAGATGGTGGATCGCGGTGTGCGCGAGCTGATCGCCGATAAGCATATCCCGCTGGTGCTGGCAGGCGTGGACTATCTGCTGCCGATTTATCGTGAGGCCAACACCTATCCCTATCTGGCAGAAGAAGGCATCACAGGCAGCCCGGACGGGCTGAGCGATAAGGAGTTGCACCAACGCGCCTGGGAGGTGGTCGAGCCGCATTTCGCCCAGGCTCAAGCCGAGGCGGTTGCGCGCTATGAAGAGCTGGCGGGGCGCGGCGAAGGGGAAGCCTCCAATAACGTTGTGGAGGTGGTGCGCGCGGCCCATGAGGGGCGCGTGGCGACGCTTTTTGTGGCGCGCGATGTGCAGCTCTGGGGCGTTTACCGCGCCCATAGCCACAAAGTGCACGTCCACCCCTCCCGCCAGCCCGGGGATCAGGACTTGCTGGACGTGGCCGCCGTGCAAACGTTCCTGAACGGGGGCACGGTCTACGTGGTGGATCGGGAAGCTGTGCCCGGGGGTGACGTGTTGGCGGCGATTTACCGCTACTAGGCGGTGCGGGGACTTCGCCCCCGCGCCCCCAGCAGAGGGCAGTCGCCCCCTGCGCCCCCCGCGAGCCGCGCAGTTGCGCGGCTCGCGGCGTCCACGCCCGCCGGCAGCCTGACGTTTGCGGCGAGTGGGCCGTTGGGCGCGCCGCCTGTGCGCCTTCGGCGCACTACGCGCGGCGAATGCCGCGCGTCAGCCGCGCGCAGCGCGGCTAGGCGGCGCGCCCCCACCGACGGCGAGCGTTCCCCGCCGACGAGCGTTTGCCGACCGCCCAAGCCCCTTCCGCTCCTGCCGCGCGCTGCCCTCCACCTACTCCTCCAGCCCGATCTGCAGTGCGCCGTTTTCCACGCGCGTCGGAAACCAGCGCACATCCTGCACCGCAGGCATCGCCAACACCTTGCCCGTGCGAATATCAAAGCGCGCCCCGTGATACGGGCATTCCAGCTCGTAGCCGTCCAACTCGCCCTCTTCCAGCGGCAAGTCCTCATGGGTGCAGCGATCCTCGACCGCATAATAGCGCCCGTCCACGTTAAACACGACCACAAAAAGCCCCTCGACCTCGAAAACCGCCCGCTCACCGGCGGGCAGCGCCTCGGCGTTGGCAACGGTGATGTAACGCATAGGAAACCGCTCCTTGTGTGCGTGCGAAAGCTATTGCGGAAGACGCCAGAACATAAACAAATCGCGTCCCAAAACCACCAACCAGGCGGGAATATCCAAGTGGCCCGTGACGGCAAAAACGCGCTCCCAAAACGCATTGGCGATAGGGTCTATGAACCAAAACGCCATGAACACAATCCAGATGCCCATCATGCCCACGCGCGCGAACTGAAGGCGCGTGCCCTCGTCCAAAAACGGCTCGATAATGCCGTAGCCGTCCAGCGGCGGCACGGGCAACAGATTGAAAAACACGGCGGTCACCTGCAACATCGCCAAAAAGGCCATCGAGGCCCAAAAGATGTCCGCCGTCGTCAAGGTATCCAAGCGATAGTGCAACAAAATCGCGTAGGGGTCGATCTGCCCCAGCAAAAACGGCAGCGCCAGCACCAGCGCCAAAAGCGCGTTGGCCGCAGGCCCCGCCGCCGAAACCGCCGCACGCCACCATTTGCTACGCAAGCGGTGCGTCTCGATATACACCGCGCCCCCGGGCAAGCCGATCCCGCCCATCGCCAAAAAGAGCAGCGGAAGCGCAATGCTCAGCATCGGGTGCGTGTAACGGAGCGGGTTCAGCGACAAGTAGCCCTTGTCCTTGACCGTGTGATCCCCGCCCCAATAGGCCACTATCGCGTGTGAAAACTCGTGCAGCACCACCGAAACGACCCAGCCGCCCATCACCAACGCGAAGGCCAAAAGCTGCGTGCCGGAAGTCGTCCAAAGCAAGTAGCGCAACAAC
>JALSSH010000092.1 GCA_026984385.1 Ardenticatenia bacterium
CAACGCCGGGCAAAAGCTCCTCGTCAGGCGCACAAAAAATTATCTCTTGGGCGCTGGTGTGGTAGATCGCGGCGGTGTCTTGTGTGCGGAACACGATCCGATAGCCGGGGGTTTCCTGCGCGGGATAGTCGGCGTTGGTGCGAGGACACCCCAGGCTGGTATCCGGCCAGACCAGCGCCAGCAAACTCGCCAACCGCAAGTCGTCTTCCGATGCATCTAAGCGGCGGGCGGCGTCCTGACGGCTGCGGCTGACCAGCGCCTCGGCGATCGGGTCCAAGATCACCGGCTCGCCTTCGAGCGCCAACCAATGCCGATCGCGGCAAAGGAAGAATGCGCCGCGTCGGTCTGTGTGATACACATAAGCGCGCCCGTTGACCTCGTAAACGATGCGATAGCCGCGTGTGTTGGCCGAGCGCACCGCGTCCTGAGTGTCGGCAGCGGGGCGCGCGCATCCCCAATCGGCGTTGTCCCAAGTCAGCGCGTCCACGCTCAACAAGCGCACTGCGGCGGCGTCCTGGCTCAGCCGCGCACGCAGATCGTCCAGAGTCAAGCCCAACAGCGCCGAGAGCGTTTGTTCACGGGCAGGGCTGGGGCTGGGGGCTAGTGCTGCAGGGCCGGGCAAGTCGGTGGGCGCGGGCGTATGCGGAATGGGGGAAGGCGTAGCGGTCGGCGGAACAAGTGTGCGTGTGGAAACAAGCGACGCCGGCGCAACCGTTGGGGTGGCACTTTGTGTGCACCCCGCGCCGCTTAGGCCCACCAGCAACGCCAAAACTACCCCGCCCAGGCATTTTTTCATGCACGAGCGGATGTTGCAACGTCTGCCTACCACCGTCACGCGCAATCTCACGCTTGCAGCAAGTGTTCTTCAACCCAGGCCGGTGAAACGTTCTTCACGCTGATGATTTTGTTGGGCTTGTCTGCACCGGCGACGATCTCGATCTGCTCGGGGGGCACTTCTAGCACTTCAGCCAAAAATTGTACCAATTGCGCGTTGGCGCGGCCTTCGGCGGGCGATTCGGTCAGGCGAATTTTTAGCACGCCGTCTTCCTGCAAACCGACGACTTCCACGTTATCCGCCCGTGTGACCACGCGCACGGTAAATGCGGCGCCATGCTGGGCATCCGTGATGCGGAATTCACGAGGCATCTTAATCTTATCCCTTTCTGGTGCGCTTACGCCGTTTGTCTTTAGGCGCGGCGTTTAGCTCAAAAGCGAGATGATAAACTGCCCTAAAACTTGCAACAAGATGATGGCGATCACCGGACTGAAGTCTAGCCCGCCGGCAGGCGGTAGAGCGCTGCGGATCGGTTGGAGCACCGGTTCGGTTAGCTCAACGATGGTGCGTGCCAGGGGACTGTAGGGGTCAATATTCACCCAACTCATCAACACGCGCGCCAAGATAATCAGCGAGTAGATTTGGATAAAAGTCGCCACAAGGGCGGCAAAACCGGCCACGTTGTTTCACTCCTCAAGGTTCATTGCCCATTCTACACGGATCGGGGACGTTTTGCAGCTTGCTTTTAGTGCGCTATTTCATTGGCGCGGCCCGAAGATCGCGCGGCCAATGCGTACCAGGGTCGCGCCTTCTTCAACCGCGACCGGATAGTCGTCTGTCATGCCCATGCTCAGCTCGGCCCAATCGCTGGCGGGAAAATCACGAGCCAGCGCCTCGCGCAACTCACGTAGCGCCACAAAGACGGGTCGGGCGTCTTCGGCCTGCTTCACAATGGGGGCCATCGTCATCAATCCACGCACGTTTAACCCGGGCAACGCCAGAATGCGCAACACGTCGTCCCAAAGGGCTTGGCGTTGGTCGGGGTCGGCACGCCAGCGATCGGCGCGCCAACCTGCTTTGGCCTCCTCGCCGGAAACATTGATCTCCAGCAGCACATCCAAGAACAAACCGCGCTGGGCCGCATAAAAGCTCAGCCGCTCGGCCAGTTTGAGGCTATCCAGCGAGTGCATCATCACGAAGCCCGCCAGGGCGTGGCGTGCTTTGCGTGGCTGCACATGCCCGATCAAATGCCAGTGAATCGGCGTGCTGGTCAATTGAGCGACTTCGCTCATCTTGGGCAACGCTTCTTCCAAACGATTTTCGCCGAAGTGACGTAAACCTGCCTCGACGGCTTCGACGACTTGCTCGGCGCTGTGCAACTTGCTGACCGCGACCAATGTCACGCTTTCCGGCGCGCGCCCCACCCGCAAACAGGCTTCCGCGATGGTGTTTTGCACGATCTGCACGCGCTTTTCAATGGTTGTCGCTTTCATATGCTCACTCCTCCGCCAGCGCGATCACCACGCCAAAACGCCCTGTGCGCCCGTTTTCGGCGCGGTGGGAATAAAACTCGTCGGTGTGAGAAGCCGTGCACAGCCCCGCCACTTCGATTTGCGTGACGCCCGCGTCCTGGAGCGCCCGATGATTGGCCGCCCATAAGTCCAGATAGGCGCTGCCGTCTTCTGCACGACGGATCAGTTCGTCGGTTGTGCCGAAGGCTTCGCGCACCGCTTGGATAACGTCCTCACCAACTTGGTAACGCTGCGGCCCGATGCTGGGGCCGATGGCCGCTTGCACATCCTGCGGACGTGTTCCGAACGTGCGTTGCATCGCGTGGAGCGTGCTCACACCCGCGCCTAACACGGTGCCGCGCCAACCTGCGTGGGCCAGCCCGGTGGCGTGGTGCGCCGGATCGTAGAATAGGATCGGCACGCAGTCCGCAAAGCGCATCATCAGCGCCAACCCGGGCCGATCGGTGATAAGGCCGTCGGCACGCGCCAGCCAACGTCCGTCGGGGCGGGGTTGTTGGGCGTAAATGGTTTCCGCGCCGTGCACCTGCCAGACCGTGCACATCTGCGCGGCGGATAGGCCAAGCGCGGCGTAGATGCGGCGGTGGTTTTCGCGCACGGCGGCGGGGGCGTCTCCGACCGTGCCGCCCACGTTCAACGTATGCCAGGGCGCGGGACTCACGCCTCCTAGCCGTGTGAAGACACCGTGCCGCAAAGGAGCACCCTCGGCCCATTGCTCAAAACGGTAGTACACGACGCCATTTTCGGCCTGGATGCGTTGCACAAGTGCCTCTCTCGGTTGCGTTCTGACCTTGGCCGAATTATAGCGCACTCCACCCGCAGGGCGTAGGCTTGGATTCAGGGGGCAGCGACAAATGGGCGGAACTCATAAAAAATTCATGCGACTTATGGCTCGCTCTCAACGTAAGTTACTATAGTAAAGGAGTCGGGCGTGATTATGGGACGGGGCGGAGAGTATCAATCCGCCAAGAGGTGATGATGGTTCGACAAAGCTATCGAGGCACGCTGGTTTGGCTGGCTATTGTAGGGGCGGCGCTGGGCGTGGTGGTCCTGAGCGGGAACGTGTCTATTGAAGTCGCGGTGATGCTGCTTGGTGGGTATGCCGGGGTAGCATGGCTGGCATTACGCGGTGCACCACCGGTGGCGCTTTCCGATGTGTTGCCGCGTGGTGAGTTGCGCGACGAAACCACCGAGTCCGCGCGTGAAGCTGCGGCCCGTGCGCGCCGCCACCCGGACTACGATCCGTTGGTGCGCCTGCTGGATATCGGCTTGATTGTGGACGAGCAACGTCCCGACGGCGTGCTCTTGCGGCGCGGGCGTTTTGTCTCTTTGGACGACGACGGACTGCGCCCCTTTGCCCGGGTGTATGTGCCGCCAGGGGTGGCGGGGCGGCTGGGGCGGATTCGTTTTGAGTTGCGCGACGGGGAAGACCGCGTCCAATACATCTATGAAGACGAAAAATGGTTGCAAACGGGCGAAAACGTACTTGTGCCGGACTATCGCTTGCCGTTGCGCAAAAAGGCAGAAACGCTCCAAGCGGGCAGTTGGAGCGCCACGCTGCGAATTGACGATGGGCTGGTGGGCGTGCACACGTTCAACTTGGCGTTGCCGCTTGCAACGCGCCGTCAACCGACGACGGACGGCGAGATCGCTCCCGACTGGGTGGGACACGAGGACGCCGACGACACTTTGCCGCTCAGTCTGGAAGAGCTGTTGCGCGGTTACGATCAAAGCTCAGGTGTTTGAAGGGCCGGAGATGGCTTATGATGCACTCGTTTGAATGGCTATGGGCCTTGCCTGGTTGGTTTTGGGCCGCGTTGGGGCTATGGTTGTTGTTTTCGCTGAGCCGTCGAGAACGCCGTCGCCCTCGTCGTCGTGTACCTCGGCGGCGCGTGCGTGTTCGCAAGGCCAAAACCGCACCTGCGCGCGATCTGCGCAAACGTAAAAAGCGCTTGAGCGCAGCTCACCCCACCCCTGCCGCGCAAAAGGCGATGGCTCGCGCGGGATATGCAGGCGGAACGCAATACGCGAATGTGACGGACGTGGGGCTGTTGGCTTACCGCCATCCGGAAGCCGATCCGCGCGTGGTGCGCGAGCAAGGCGTGTTGTTAGATACGCGCTTTTTGCGTCCGTTTGTGACCTTATGGCTGCCGCGTGCGGCGCGTGGCCCCGTCCGCTTTGAGCTTTGGGACGCGGAGGGCCAATTGCGTTACGCAGACGAGGCGCGCTACAGCTTGCAGCGGGGTGAAAATCCGCTTTTGCCTGAAGCTTGGTTGCCGGTGGAGGGCAAAGGCCGCGCCTCAGAACGTTGGACACTGCGCGTGCTGGTGAGCGACACACTGTTGGCCGAACACGTCTTTGGCTGGCGGGAAGTGGGCGCAAGCCCGCTCCAACCGTATATTGCCACTGACGGAGAGATTTCGCCCACCCTGTGGCAGTTGGCCGAAGAGGAAGCCGAGCGACAAGTGAGCTTGAGTGAGTTATTGGCCGAACAAGAAGAGTAAGCGGCATACACTTGTTTGTGTGTGAGGTGCGTTATAATGGCGGCGTCGAGTCGGCGCATGGGAAACACCGAACAAGTGGAGCGAACAAAATATGAACACACGCCGTGATTGCTCTTCTGCTTTATCCTCACGACGAATTGGGCTGCGCACGGGCGCGGCGTTGAGTGTGCTGGCCGCGTTGGGCATCTTCCTCTTGGCTCTTGCCCTCACCGGCCATCTATGGCGTGCTATCGCTTACGGCACGGTCGTTTTGTTCGCCGCCGTGATCGCACTGGCGGTTTATTTTTGGGGCGCGATCTTTTTGGGAGGGCTTTTGGAATCACTGCTGGCGCGCAAAACACGCAGCGCGTGGAGCGTTCCGGCGGAGCAATTCCCCATCGCCCCCGGCCAGGATATTGACCCGGGGTTAGAGCTGTTGGCCGCCGGTATGTTGGTGTATCGCATCGCGGAAGTGAGACCGCGCGCCTTTTTCCGCAAAGTGCCGCTCAACAACGCCCGTGCGGTGCGCCCCTTTATGGTGGCGCGCACCGGTGCGCCGCGCAAGTATGAGTTTACTTTTGTGCTAAGCGACGAAAACGACGTTGTGCGCTTTCAAGAACGCTTTTCGGCCTCCGTACAAGACCAGCCGCAACTGATCATGCCACCGTATCGTTTGTTGCTCGAAATACCGCGCAAACTTTTGGGGCAACGCTGGCTTTTTCAGGTACGCTCCGGCGTGACCGTTGTCACGTCGCTACGCTTTATGTTCGTGGACGGGCGCGCCAAAACCGGCAGCCTGGCCTCTACGCTGGCTGCCAGCGGTGCGCTGATTGACGACGGCGACGAAGAAGCGCTCCACTGGCATCGGGAGGTGTTGCCGTTGCTGGTGGACGAGACCGTTAAGCGTGACGCGATGGTCCAAACCCAAGAAATTCCGCTGGAGGTGGAATAAGCAATGCCCAAAACGCGCTGGTGGGGAACGCCCCGCAATGTTTCGGAGCGCTTGCGCCTGGAAGTGGAGATGATGCGCGCCACGTTTGCCGATACGTTCCGCTTGGTCGTGCCCAAGCGCGGAGAGCTTTATTGGATCGGCGACGTGGAGATCAACTTGCGTGGCATTCCTGAACGTCTGCACACGTTGAAAATCCTCTATCCGGAGGATTACCCGGGCCGTGCGGCAGAAGCCTATGTGCTGCGTCCGGAAATTTACAGCGAAAAACACCAATTCGAAGACGGGCAATTGTGCCTTTTTAACCCCAGGGACGGCATACAATACGGTTGGAATCCCGCTACCTCAACGGCTGTGACCATTGCGGCTTGGGCGGTGCAATGGCTCTACGCCTATTACACCTGGCGGGCTACCGGTCGTTGGCCGGGGCGTGAAGAAAGCGCTCGCCCTGTGAAAGAAGATTTTCGGCGCAGGAGGTGGACGTGAGCGAACCAAAGGCAGAGCAGGACAAAGCGCAGCAACTCGGCCAAGTGGTTGTGGCGCGGCGCGTGATAGAAAAGATGGTGCGCGGCGCGCTGCAATTCCCGGAGATTGAAACCGGCGAGGCGCTGGTTGGCCTGGTCGTGCCCCAAGAAGGGCGCCCCGAGCCGCAAATTTACGTGCTGGAGACCATTCCCCCCGGGCCGGCGGCTGTGCGCGAATGGGGTATGTTCGCTCAAGGGGGAGACTGGCAGGGCGACGTGCTCCACTGGCTGCATGTGAACTGGGAGGCGGTGCGCGTGCGTCGGCGCGGCTCGTATGGCCGCGCGCTGGCCGCCAAGTGGGACGCCCCACTGCAACACGTCGGGGACTGGCACAAGCAGCCGGGCGCGATGATCGCCCCCTCTTCCGGAGATGCACGCACGGCCCGCAGCTTGATCGCCGATCCCGAGGCGGGCGTGGCTCAACTGGTCGCGCCCATTGTGACGCTGTACCCGTTGCCGAGTGCGCCGAGTGCCTCTGCTGCGCAAGCCGAGATGCCTGAAGCGTCTTCGCCAACCGCGTCGCTCCCTGCGGACATGCCGTCAGCCGCCCCTAACGCGCTGATAGAGCTGCGCCCCTCCGAAGGGTGGGCGGTGCGGATCGATTTTTGGTATATGAGCGCGCGCGCCAAACGCTTTGTGCCGATTGTGCCGCGCGTGTGGGACAACGAACGCCTGCCCACTTTGCCGCCGATCGCTTGGCATTTGGCACGCCCAACCCGCTTTGACCGCGAATATGCTTTGCTGACCGAAGCGGGCTTCCAAGTAGACGCAGTGCGCTGGGACGCGGACGGCAGGCCCCCGCTGGAAATTTGCTTCGCGCTCTACCGCCCGGGCAGCACAGGCGTGGTGCTGCTGATCACCTCGGCGGACTATCCCGCCCAAATGCCCGCCGTGCGGCTCGCGCCGCTGGTGCGCGTGGAAAAAGACGAAGACATGTTCGAAAGGCTTTACGAAGCCTCCCGTGCTCTGTTGCCCACCGAGCTGCCCGTTTGGGCCTGGAGCGCCAAGCACACCTTGGTTGAGTTGGCCTTGCACGCAGAGAAAGTTTTCGCCAAGCAGTCAGGCCGCCCAACGCGAAAACCAGCCGAAGGGTAGGCGCACTATGAACAACCAATCAATCGACTGGCAGCGTGTGGAAGCGCTTTTCGGCGCGGACGTGCTGGCGTATTTGCGAGATCGGCGCGTGGGCATTGTGGGGTTGGGTTCGGGCGGTGGCTTTGTGGCGCTCAGCCTGGCGATGAGCGGCGTGGGGCATTTTGTGCTGATTGACGACGACGTGCTTTCGCCCGCTAACGTGGTGCGCCACGCGGCGGACTTGCGCGACGTGGGCCGTCCGAAGGTGCAAGCAGTCGCGGATTTGCTCCGCCAGCGCAACCCCCAAGTGGACGTGCGAACGGTGATCGGGCGCGTGGAAGAACATGTGGCGCTGCTGGCGAACGTAGATATCGTGATCGCGGGCGTGGACGGCGAACAAGCCAAATACGCGATCAATCAGGCCTGTTTGGAGCGTGGGCGCGTGGCGGTTTATGCGGGCGTTTACGAACGCGGCCAGGGCGGCGACGTGTGCATTATCTATCCGGACAAGGGGCCGTGCTACGCTTGTTGGGCGGAACAAGTCCGCGCGAATATGACCGAAGCGCCCGCTGAAGAGCTGGACTACGGCATGATCGGGCCGGACGGCACGCTGGCTGCTGAACCCGGGTTGTGGTTGGACGTGGTGCGCGTGGCGGCGGTGCAAGCAGACGTGGCGCTGGGGCATTTGCTCGCCCCGACAGGGCAGCGACAAGCCCTGCCCGCCAACACGGTGATCCTCGCCAACACCTACTTGGAAATTTTCGAAGGCCAAACGGCTTTGCCCTACACCGCCGAGTGGATTACGGTGGAACGCAATCCGCAGTGCTTGGTCTGCGGCTCACGTTGGGCCGACAACGCACCGCAAGCATTCTCATTGCAAGACTTGGCGGCCCAAGGAAACGTGACGATAGAAGAGGATGACGACGAGTTGTGAAAAGGAAACGACGATGACCGATATGTCCAACACTCTTCCCCCTGACGATCCGAATGCTTCTCCGGATGTTCCGGGAATGGACACCAAAGAGGAATCGCCCCCCGAACCGCGTTTGGAACGCAAAGGCGGCGAACCCGCGCCGGATATTTCGCCGGAAGAGTTTGCCCGTTTGCAACAAGCCGGCCAATTGCACATCGATCCGCGCGGCAGGGTGCGCACCACACGTCGTGAGAGCGACGCGGGCGTTTCGTTACGGCGACGGCGTGCGTGGTACGCCGAGCGGCGCGCGCTATGATCACCGTAGAACATGTGCGCGCTGCCTTGGCGTTGGAAAATTTCGACGTGTTGGCTGCCCAGCTCCGCATGGCGCCCAAAGCACGCCCGTTGCGGCGACCTGCCAATATGGGCGGCCAAGCGCGGCAAGCAAGTGTGCTCTTGTTGCTTTTCCCTGCACAAGCTGGGCTGAGCTTTGTGTTGTTACGCCGCGCCTATAACCCGCACGATGTCCATAGCGGGCAGATCAGCTTGCCCGGCGGCGCACGAGAGCCGGGCGAAACGCCCGTACAAACCGCGCTGCGCGAAACTCGGGAAGAGCTTGGCGTCACCGAGACCGTCGAGATATTGGGGCAATTGGGAGCACTTTATGTGCCGCCGAGTGATTTTGAAGTGCAGCCGATAGTGGGTTATGTGCCTGCGCGCCCCTTATGGCGACCCGGCCCGGGGGAAGTGCGCGAAGTGTTGGAATGCCCCGTGCAATGGCTGTTAGACGATATGCACAAGGCGTCCGGTGAGATGGTGGTGCACGGGCATAGCGTGTACGCTCCCTGGTACGATGTGCGCGGCTATCGTGTGTGGGGCGCAACGGCGATTATCCTCAGCGAGTTTGAGCAACGCTTACGCCGTGTCCTCCAGCGCTCTCCCAATCCTCGTCATCCGTAGCTCCGAACATCTCTTTGTGCAATCTAGCATCACAGTTAGGGTGTGGCCCTCGCGTTCCAGTTGAGAAACGAGTAAGATTAAGATAGAGATATGTTTGCGCGGAAAAGCGGGGCATGGTACAGTGCGCATAAGCTCCGCTGTGTGCGCGGCTTTGGGGCATTGTGACCAGAGCGTTTCGGGGACTGAGGAATTGACAAAATGGCTGAAAAAATCCTGGTGATTGACGACGAGCCGGTGACGGTGGATTTGATCACGTTGCTTTTAGAGCGACGTGGTTATGAAGTGGTCAGCGCCACGCGCGCCGAAGAAGGGTTGCGCAAGGCCTACCGCACCCATCCGGACCTGGTGTTGCTCGATATTATGATGCCGGATATGGACGGGTGGGAGGTTTGTCGGCGGCTGCGTGAGCTTTCTGACGTGCCGATTGTCTTCCTGACCGCGCGAGACGATGTGCGTGATGTGGTTAAGGGATTGGAAATGGGCGCGGACGACTATATCGTCAAGCCCTATGACAACAACGAACTTGTCGCCCGCATCCGCGCGCATTTGCGCCGTGCGCCCAAGTCCTCAGTGGCCGAGGAACTGGTCTTCGACTCCGGTAATTTCCGCATCAACTTTATCAGCCGTGAGGTGCGCGTGCGCGGTAACCCCGTGCATTTGACGCCCAAGGAGTTCAACTTGCTGGGGGTTTTGGCACGCAATGCCGGACGAGTGATCACGCGCACCGAGTTGGTCAAAGAGGCCTGGGGGCCGGAGTATGTAGACGCCACCGACAGCTTGAAGCTCTACATTCACTATTTGCGCCAAAAGATCGAGCAAGACCCACAACACCCCGTCTATATTCTGACTTCGCGCGGGGTAGGGTATCGCTTCGCCAATCTATAAGTCGGCCTCAGTACACACCCAACAAACGAGCGGCGGCCAGTGCGCCCGCCAAGATTTGCCACAGCAACACCAACCGGAGCAACCACAGCGGTTGCCCGGTGTTTTTTGTGGCGCGGTGTTGAGCTTCTAGCGCAGAGCGGCGGGCTTTGGCTTCCAGTTTGCGTAATTGTTGGCGGGCTGTGAGGTGGGTGGGGTCGAGTTGCAGCACGTTTTCAAAGCACACACGCTTATCTTCGTCGCTTTCTACCACGCTTGCCAGCCAGAGCCAAATTTGTTCGTGGTAAGGATCAATTTCAATCGCTTGGCGGAAAAGAGCATGAGCGCGCATATTGTCACCGGCGTGCGCGGCTTTTTTCCCTTCACGGAAGAGCCGCAAAAATTCCGGCGACGCATCTTGCATATCCTTTGGAGATGTCATTATAGTTTCTTCCCATCCCCGCTATGTGAAGCATGAACACCCTTAGTCTATCATGTTTTGTCGTGGGGGAAATACAAAAAGTAGCGTTCATCCAGCGCTTCGTCATTCCACACGGGGGATGATGAACGCCAAAGCGTGCGCTCTCCATAGCGCCAACGTTTCTCGCCTCAAATAGCGCAATGCTGCGTCGTCGCAGCGACAAACCGTGAGGATTTGAAGCTATCACGCAGACACGCGACCGTGTTTTTTTAGGGGCAGGGTGCTAGAATAAGAACAGACGGGAGCAAAAATAGTTTTTTGCGGAGAAAATAATCATGTCTCATATTCGAGCGCGTGTGATCCACGCCCCTCGGGGCACAGAAATAAGTTGCAAAGGGTGGCAACAAGAAGCCGCCTTACGCATGTTGATGAACAACCTCGATCCGGAAGTGGCTAAAGACCCCGACAACCTGATCGTTTACGGGGGCCGAGGGCGCGCTGCCCGTAATTGGGAGGCATTCGAGGCGATCATCGCCACGCTGCGGGAGCTGGAAAACGACGAAACGCTGCTTGTGCAATCCGGCAAACCGGTTGCCGTCTTCAAAACCCATCCGGACGCCCCGCGTGTGTTGCTCGCCAACTCCAATCTGGTGCCTGCCTGGGCTACTCAGGAGTATTTCGACGAGTTGGAACGCCAGGGCCTGATCATGTATGGGCAGATGACCGCCGGCTCGTGGATTTACATCGGCACGCAAGGTATTTTGCAGGGCACGTATGAGACGCTCGGGGCGCTGGCCCAAAAAGAAGGTTGGGGCAGCTTGAGGGGAAAATTTGTGCTCACCGCAGGGCTGGGCGAAATGGGCGGCGCGCAACCGCTCGCCGTCACGATGAACGAAGGTGTGGCGCTGATCGTGGAAGTGGACCCGCACATGGCCCAACGGCGTCTGGATATGCGCTATGTCAACAGAGTGACGGACAACCTAGACGAGGCACTCAAACACTTGATGGATGCTAAAGCGCGCGGTGAGGCGCTTTCGGTCGGCTTGATCGGCAACGCGGGCGATGTGTTCCCCCGCTTGGTGGAAATGGGGATCGTTCCCGACGTGGTCACCGACCAGACGCCTGCCCATGACCCACTTTCTTACGTGCCGCGCGGTTTGAGCTTGGCAGAAGCTGCCGCGCTCCGCGAAAGCGATCCGGCGGACTATACACGCCGCGCGCTAGAAACGATGGCCGTGCATTGTCAAGCGATGTTGGACTTCCAAGCGCGCGGGGCGGTCGTTTTCGACTACGGGAACAATTTGCGTCAGCGCGCTTACGACCAGGGCGTGAAGAACGCTTTTGACTATCCGGGCTTTGTACCGGCTTACATCCGCCCGCTTTTTTGCGAGGGCAAAGGGCCGTTCCGTTGGGTAGCGCTTTCCGGCGATCCGGAGGATATTTACCGCACCGATGAGGCGATCTTGGAACTCTTTCCGGAAGACGAGCACTTGGCGCGCTGGATCAAGATGGCGCAACGCGAAGTGGCCTTCCAGGGGTTGCCTGCGCGCATTTGCTGGCTGGGGTACGGTGAACGCGCCAAGGCCGGTTTGAAGTTCAACGAATTGGTGGCCTCCGGCGTGGTTAGCGCCCCGATTGTGATCGGACGCGATCATCTGGATTCCGGCTCGGTGGCCTCCCCCAACCGCGAAACCGAGGGGATGCGTGACGGCTCGGACGCGATCTCCGATTGGCCGATCCTCAATGCGTTGATCAATGCGGTGGGCGGCGCCACATGGGTTAGCTTTCATCACGGCGGCGGCGTGGGCATCGGCTATAGCCAGCACGCCGGCCAGGTGATCGTGGCAGACGGCACGCCGGAGGCTGCGCGCCGCTTGGAGCGCGTGCTGACTACCGACCCGGGTTTGGGCATTGCGCGCCACGTGGACGCAGGCTATCCGGAGGCGATCGCGGCGGCGCGGCGGCACGGCCTCAAAATCCCGATGCTGCAGGATTGAAGCGTGGAAAGATCGGCTCGTCGCATATTCCGCAAACTGCGAGCAAACAAGCTATACTAGGGGGCGTTTGGGCAGCGCGTTGCGTGATGCAAGGCAAAACAAGGCATTTGGCCGTGGGAGAGACTCATGGTGAGAGAGTATCGCAGCGAAATCCTGGAGCGCACCCTGCGCACTTTGCACGCAGCCGTTCCGGGGGTCATTGCCTCCGTGATCGTGAACATTGACGGCCTTTTGGTCGCCGCGTATCCGCCAGGAAACGACGATAACTTTACGGAAAACCCGACCAGCAGCCCCCAAGTGGCCGCGATGGCCGCCACCTTGATCGGGTTGGCGGAACGTACCTTAGGCCGCTTGGCTCAAGGGGAGTTGCAGCGTTTGTTGATGGAAGGGGAAGACGGCGTGATGATCGTCTATCCGGCAGGGCGGGCGGCGCTGGCCGTGTTGATAGAACGCGATGTCAAGATGGGGATGGTGCTCTACGCGGCCTCACGTGCGCGCAATGACGTAATGAAAATTTTGGGGAGCTAAAAGCGCTCCCCTGCTTTTCCCGCACCATGACAACAAGCGCGACAAGATGGCCGCGAGCGGTTTTCAGTCGCGCTTGTCTTTGTCCTCGGCGTTTGGCTTGTCCGACGTTTCCGAAGCGGCTTCGGGCGATTTTTTGTCCTCGGTGCTTACGTCGGCGGACTGAGCTTTGGCGTCGGCGGGCGGTTGTTCACTTTCTTTCGATGCGGCGGTTGGGGCTTTTTCGGCTTGCGCGGGTGGCGCGCTCTTGGCTTCCGCTTTTTGAGCGGGGGACTGTTCGGCGGCCTGTTTTTCTTCGGCTTGAGCCGCGTCCGTGCCGGCGGTGAGCTGTTCCGGGCGTTGGGTGGTGAGCGTTTTGGCCGGTGTTTTTTGGGGTTTTGACGGGGGCGCGGTTTTTTTGCTCTCGGGAGCAGTTTTGGCAGGTTGGGTCGGCTCGAAAATGACGCGGATCACCATTTGCCCCAAGCGCAGCTCATCCCCGTTGCGCAAATGGTAAAGTCGGTGGGCGACCAGTTGTTGCCCGTTCAAAAACGTGCCGTTGCTACTGCCGAGGTCGCGCACATCTAGGCCCTGTGTGGCGTTGCGAGCAATGGCCGCGTGCCTTCGGCTGACGCCCATGCGATAACCCGCATAGGGCGTCAAGTCAATATCCGGCATCGCGCCGGTGGCCGGGTCTTTGCGCCCGAAGATCGCTTCTTCTTTCACCTCGAAAAGGAGCGGATCGGGGCACCCTTCGATTTCCAAGCGTAAGCGATCGCTCTCCTCAAACGTGGATGTGCCTTGCGCCCGCACGTCGGTGAGTGCATCGGTGTCTACGCCGTACTGCCCGTGTTTGGCTTCCTCTTTAGAATCGAGCGATTTGGTGTCTAGGGGTTGTTTCCCGATCAAACTTGCCCCGCAAAACTCACAAAACACCACACCAGCTCGGTTGATTTGCCCGCAATTTGGACACTGTTGCATTCAACACCCCCGCAGCTATCCCGCGCCACGCCGAATAAAAATTTTTTTGGGCATGGGCTGGAAACAAAGAAGGCTCTATAATCTTAGGCTGAATCGCCTTGCCGCGCCAATGTTTCACGGCGCACTTGTTCCGTCATTATACAGCAGGCGACGGTGTGGCGAAACCGGCGAAGTTTTGTGGCGTGAAAGGACGGAAACCCCGCATGAGCGAGCATCATGCGTCGGACGGCGAGCTGATCTGCCGATTGCAAGAAGACGATTTAGACGCACTCGGCGCGCTTTTTGTGCGCTATCGCGCCCAAGTGTATCGTACCGCGCTGGCGATTGTCCGCGACCCTGCCGCCGCAGAAGATATTTTGCAAGATTGCTTCCTGAAAGTCTACACCCACGCCGCCCATCTAGCCCCCACGCACTCCCTGTCCCCTTGGCTCTATCGCGTGACGGTCAATCTGAGCTATGCTTGGTTGGGGCGTGGGGGGCAAAAACGCCGTGCGCCGCTGGAAACGGTTGCCAATCGTTTGGTCAGCCCGATGCGCCAGTCTCCGGATCAACTCACCGAACAAACCGAATTACGCCACAACGTGCGCAAGGCCATCGGCACGCTGCCGATTGACCAGCGCGTGGTGGTGGTGCTCTACTACCTCAACGGCTTGAGCTTGCAGGACATCGCCGAAATTCTTGACGTGCCGGTCGGGACGGTGAAGTCTCGCTTGTACTATGCGCGCGAGGCGCTGCGCGTCATCCTGGGGCCAACTGTGCACTGGCTGCCGGAGGTAGCTCATGGCTATATCTAAATGCTTGAACCGCATCGCCCGCTTTTGGCGGGGTCAGGGAACGCTTTCTGAGGTGTTGTTGGACGGCTGGCTCGAGGACGCACTGCGTGAAGAAGCGCTCGCTCAGGTGCCCAACACCACTTGGGAACGCTTACGCCAGATGCTCGAAGGGCGACGGCGGCGGCGCTATGGCATGTGGGTTTTGGACGAACCGCTCCACGATCCGCCGCGTATCTTTACCGACGGCATATCATCCTGGCAACTCGAACAGCATCCCTGGGAACATTACCGCTCCGCTCAGCCTTATATGGCGGAAAGCGTTGTCACCCACCTGACCTTTGCCCTGGCCGCCTTCATCAACTACTAACGCACGCCGCGCACCGAGGAGCAGCAACCGCCATGAGCGATCAAGCGCAATTTTCCGGCTTTGTGTGCCCACTGCCGTTGCGAGACTATCCGCGCATCGTGTTGGGGCACGGCAGCGGGGGGCGGCTTTCTGCCGAGCTGATCCGCCACCTTTTTGTCCCCTTGCTGGCAAACGACGCCCTCAGCGCGCTCAACGACCAGGCGCTGTTAGAAGTGGAAGGCGTGCGTTTGGCCTTCACCACCGACTCGTTTGTGGTGCAACCGCTCTTTTTCCCGGGCGGCAGCATCGGCTCGCTGGCCGTACACGGCACGATCAACGATCTGGCGGTCAGCGGCGCGCGCCCGCTTTTCCTTTCGGCGGGCTTCATCTTAGAAGAGGGCTTGGCGATGGACGCGCTCGGCCAAGTGGTAACCGATATGGCGCGCGCCGCTCAGGCAGCAGGCGTGCAGGTCGTCACCGGCGACACGAAAGTTGTGGAGCAGGGCAAAGGCGACGGGCTTTTTGTCAACACGGCGGGAATCGGCGTTGTGCCCGCCGACGTGCACATCGCCGCCGACCGCGCCCGCCCGGGCGACGTGATCTTGCTCAACGGCACGGTGGGCGATCACGGCATGGCAATTATGTCCGTGCGCGAAGGGCTTGCCTTTGAAACCGAGCTGGTCAGTGACTCCGCGCCGCTGCACACTTTGGTCGCCGCCATGCTGGAGGTGACGCGGGACATTCACTGCTTGCGGGACGCCACACGCGGGGGACTGGCGGCGGTGCTCAACGAACTGGCCGAGCAATCCAACGTGGGCATGGTGTTGGAAGAAGCCGCCGTGCCCGTCAAGCCTTCCGTGCAAGCTGCCTGTGAGATGTTGGGCCTGGACCCGCTCTACGTGGCGAACGAGGGAAAGTTGGTGGCGATTGTGCCGCGTGAACACGCCGACGCCGTGCTCGCCGCAATGCGCGCGCACCCGTTGGGGCGCGAGGCCGCCATCGTCGGCGAGGTGGTGGAAGAACACGCGGGCATGGTCGTTGCGCGCACCACAATCGGCGCGCAGCGCGTGGTAGATATGCCGCTGGGCGAAATTTTGCCGCGCATCTGCTGAGTAACGAGCGCTTCGGATGCTTTCCATTCGGCTCAAGCGCCTGGGCGGGCTGTTTTTGTTGCTGATCGCGCTGGGGATCGGGCGCGGGGTGTGGGCCTATTTGGCGACGGGCACGACGATCAGCGCCCCAGCCCCTCCGCCGAGCGCCACCGCCCCACTGACGCCGCTTTTGCCCGCACGCCCCAGCGCCACCCCCAACCCGCACACCACGCCGTTTAGCGCGCTGTTGGCCTCGCCCGCCGCTCCGCTGACGCCCTTCGGCACGTCGCCGTTTCAATTCCCCACCGCAACGCCCTTCGGGGCCACGCCCGCCGCCGACTGTAGGCGCGTCCTCCCCATTGAAAGCGTGGAGACGATCCACTTCGGCCAAACCACCACCGCCCAACTCCAAGCGGCGTTCGGAGCGCCCGCCTCGGTGCACGGACGCCCGCCCACGTATCGTTTTGTGGCGGAGGGGTGCGTTTTGGAAGTGAGCGTCGGCTTTCGAGAGGCGCAAGAGGCGATCTTGTACGACTACGGGACGCTCGGCTGGCTTTTGGCACGTTACGGCCAACCTGCGGCGGTCGGCATTTCCGAGGGCAACTTGGTTTTGCTGCTTGCGGGGCGAGCGGTGCTGCTTTACCCCGAACGCGGCGTGATCGCGGTCTTTGACGCGCTGCCGACGGAATTAACGCGCACCACGCCGATCAATGCGCTACACTTCCGCGCGCCTTACGAAGTGGAAAAGCAAGTTGCGCGCTTGAAGCTGGCAACGGTGGAAGCGTGGCAGCCGCCCCTGCGCTGAGAAGATGCGGGGGGCGCTGCGTCTCCAGCAGGGGCCAAGCAACGCCCGCCCACCACAAACGTCTGCCGAGGGAGAACGCCCGTCGCTATCTGGCCTCACGGCGCGGGACGCGCCGCGAGGCGGGGTCAAGGGACGACTCGCCCCTTGCGGAGGTTTGGGGGCAGCGCCCCCATGATTGAGCGAGGTTCACCAGCGCCACGCCCCAAAAAGCCAGCGCTTGGCTCAGCATGTACGGCAGCAGCGGCGGCGCGCATTGCCACGCCAACGTCGCCCCCCAAAGCGCATAGCCGCCCAAAATCAGCTCGCCCCAAGTCAGCGCGTCCAGCGGCGGCGCGTAAGGGCTGTGCGCGCTCCCCGCAAACTTGGGCGTGCGCCGAAACGCGCGTCGGCGAAACGGGCACAGCGCCGCCAGCGCGCCCACCGCGTTGTTGAGCATCATTCCCGCGCCGAGCAGTCCTTGCAGCGGCAGCCAGCGCAGCGTGCGCTGCCAGGGGCGGCCCAGCGCGATCTGCCCGGCGATCATCAGCGTGGGCGGCACGACGCCCACCGTGCCCAGCGCGCTCAAGTTCGGCAAGCGCGCCCAAGCGCCGCTCCACAGCAAAAGCGGCGTCAACAGAAACATAAGCAACATCAGCGGCTGCACGGCATAGGAAGCCAAATGCGCCAGCCCCATCAGCTTAGCGCCCCGACCGTAGCGCGGTGAGCGGAGCAGGGGCAGCGCGTGGCGCAGCAAATTTTGCGTCATGCCCTCGGCCCAGCGCCGTTGCTGGAGCTTGTACGCTTGGAGCAAAGGGGGGATCTCTCCGTCAGCGGCCACCTGGGGCAAATAGAGAAAGCGCCAGCCGCGCAACAACGCCCGATAGGAAAGGTCCAAGTCTTCGGTGAGCGTATCTGCGCGCCAACCGCCCGCGTCCTGTAGCGCCTTCACGTGCCAAAGCGCGCCCGTGCCGTTCATGGAAAAAGGGAAGCCGCTCCGTTGGCGCGCGGGTTGCTCAACGGCAAAGTGCGCGTCCAGCGCCAGCGCCTGGGCGCGCGTGAGCCAATTTTCCCCCGCGTTGAGGTGCTCCCAACGTGTTTGCACCAAGGCCAAGCGTGGGTCGGCGCAGAAATACGGAACGGTGCGGCGCAAAAAGTCGCTCGGCGGGACAAAGTCCGCGTCAAAAACCGCCACCAATTCCCCACGCACGCGCTCCAAGCCGTGCGCCAGCGCGCCCGCTTTGTAACCTGCGCGCGCCTTGCGCCGCAAAAGCACCACGTCCACGCCGCGCGCCCGCCAGTGGCTCACCGCGTGGGTCAACAGTGCGGCGGTGGTGTCGGTGGAATCGTCCAAAACTTGGATGGTGAGCTTTTCGGCGGGGTAGTCCAGCTTGGCGCAAGCAGCCAGCGCGCGTAAAGCAACGTGTGCCTCGTTGTAGATGGGCAGTTGCACGGTGACGTGCGGCAACGCCTCTTCGGGCACGCGCGGCAAGGGCACGCTTTGGCGGCGCGTGCGCACCCACACCAGCAACAACACGCCGAAACTGCCCACAAAAAGCGTCAAGAGCAGCGCCGCGCCCACATAAAGCGCCACCGCCAACCCCATCGCCCAGCGCATCACGGCGCGTTTTGCTCCTCGGCGCGTTGCACGCTACGCCATCGCCTCGCGGCGGATGTGCGCGCCCAAGCCGCGCAGTTTTTCTTCCACGCGCTCATAACCGCGATCAATTTGCTGAATGTTGCGGATAACCGTTGTGCCGCGCGCGCTGAGCGCGGCCAACAACAAAGCCATCCCAGCGCGGATGTCCGGCGAGCTGATGGACGGCACAGCGTGTAACACGGTAGGGCCGTGCACCACCACGCGGTGCGGGTCGCAAAGGTAGATGCGCGCGCCCATGTGGGCCAGCTTGTCGGTGAAAAACAGGCGGCTGTTGAACATCCACTCGTGGAAAAGCACCGTGCCGGCTGCTTGGGTGGCGACCACAATGGCAATGCTCATCAGGTCGGAGGGAAAGGCAGGCCAGGGCTGCGCTTTGATCTCCGGTATCTTGTTGCCCAAGTCGCGCTGAATGGTGAGCGGTTGGCCGCGCGGCACGATCAAGTCCTCGCCGTCCACTTCCCACACCACGCCCAGCTTACGGAAAACCAGCGCGGCCATATCCAGATGTTGCGGGTCGGCCTGGCGGATGCGGATTTCTCCGCCTGTGACCGCTGCCGCGCCCACAAAACTGACCACCTCCAAATAATCCGCCCCCACGCGAAACTCGCCGCCGTGCAGCCGTTCTACGCCGTGCACGGTGACTTGATTTGTGCCCACGCCCTCAATCTGCGCGCCCATGCCGATCAGCATATGGCAGAGATTTTGTACGTGCGGCTCAGAAGCGGCGTTGCGGATGACGGTTGTTCCTCGGGCGAGCACAGCGGCCATGATCGTATTTTCGGTGGCGGTGACGCTGGCTTCGTCTAGCAAAATATTCGCGCCGCGCAACCCGTCCGCCTGCATATGAAATGCGCCATCTGCGAAGTCAATCTCCGCGCCGAGCGCTTGCAGCGCCAAAATGTGCGTGTCCAGCCGTCGGCGACCGATCACGTCTCCCCCGGGCGGGGCAAGTACCAGTGCGCCGGTGCGCGCAAGCATCGGGCCGGCAAAGACGATGGAAGCGCGCGTTTTTTGGCACAGCGCGCGCTCCAGCTCGTAGCGTTCCAGCGTGTGGGCGTGGACGCGCACGCGGTGTTCGCCCAACTCCTGAACTTCCGCGCCCAGGCTGCGCAGCAATGCCAGCGTCACGCGCACGTCGGCGATATCCGGCACGTTGTGCAACGTCA
>JALSSH010000093.1 GCA_026984385.1 Ardenticatenia bacterium
CGCAACCATGAGAGATCGCCTGCGCGCGCTTGTTGCACGCGCCGGCGTTGCACAAAACCGTTGGTGCTGATCTCCAGCGCGTCTTCTGCCGTCAGCCAACCCGCCCGCCCCAAATGCAGCGCCACATAGTAATAGCGCGGCGTGGTGTTCACATGTTTGTAGAGGATGCGCCAGGCCGACGGCTCGGCGGGAGTGTAGTCCAAAAGTGCCGTAGACTCGCAGCGGCGGCACTTCAGCAGCGGGTAATCGTTCCCGAAGCCGAAAATTTTACGCGGCTCGTGAAGCTCAGTTGTGCCCTCGGCGTGGCAATACAAACATCCCTGCAAGGGTGGGATGAGTTCCTGCCCGTCGTCCATACCCGCATCCTCTACGCTCAACCTTACAACCGCCGATGGGGCTTGAGAAAGCCCATATTTTCCCGAGCGAGCGCCAATGTCTCATTGGCAATAGCCGCCGCGCGCTCTGCGCCTTCGGCCAACAGCTCGTCAATGTAACCGGCCTCGCTGGTCAGTTCGTGGAAACGTTGCTGAATGGGCGCAAGCGTTTCGTTGACCACCTCCACGACGGCCTTCTTCAAGTCGCCGTAGCCACGCGCGTTTGCAAAGTGCGCCAACACCGCTTCTCGATCCATGTCCGTCAGGGCGGCGAAAATTTCCAGCAAGTTGTTGACGCCCGCTTTTTCCGGATCGTCGCTGAAGATGATTTTGCGTTCGGGGTCGGTGTCTGTGACCGCGCGCATGATCTTCTTTTTGACACGGTTAGGTGGGTCTAACAAATAGACTGCATGATAATCCGACCCTGTGTAGCTTTTGCTCATCTTTGCCAGCGGGTCGTCCAAACCCTTCACGCGCGCACCGGCGGGCGGGATCATGGCTTCTGGCACGGTGAACGTTTCGCCAAAGAGCCGATTGAAGCGTTGGGCGATGTCGCGCGTCAGCTCCAAGTGCTGGCGCTGATCGTCCCCCACCGGCACAACGTCCGCCTGATAGAGCAAAATATCAGCAGCCATCAAGACGGGATAGTCCAACAGACCGGTACTGATGGATTCTTTGTCCCGTTTGCCGGACTTTTCCTTGTATTGCGTCATACGTTCCAACCAGCCGATGGGCGTCACGCAGTTGAGCAACCAGGCCAACTCGCTGTGTGCGGGAACGTGAGATTGCACAAAAACGGTGGACGCTTGCGGGTCGATGCCGCAGGCCAGATAGAGCGCGGCGACTTCGCGCGTTTTGGCGCGCAGTTCGCCGGGGTCGTGCGGCACGGTGACCGCGTGCAGATCGACTACGCAAAAATAGCTTTCGTACTTGTGTTGCTCGCGTGCCCATTGCTTCAGCGCGCCGATGTAGTTGCCGATGGTCAGATCGCCGGACGGTTGAACGCCGGAAAGCACACGTTTTCGTTTTTTATCGCTCATTGCAGGGTTATCCCGATGGTGTTGTTCCGCAAAATTGGCGGCGCTATAACGCTGGGAGGATTGTACATTGCCCATGAACGAGCGGCAACCCCTCAGCGGCGTTTGTGCTTTAAGACACAGACAACGCGGGCTTGCCCGCCCATCGGAACAAGCCCGCGCTATGCCGCCGGCAGGACTCGAACCCGCGACGCCCGGTTTCGAAGACCGGCGCTCTATCCACTGAGCTACGGCGGCTTACGCTTGCATCTTAGCACGTTTGGGGGATGCGATCAACGCGGCGGAGCGCTTTCTTCACCTGCCAGCAAGGCCAGGTTATGCCGCGAGATCGCTTGCCCGATCTCGTCGCCTGCATAAGCCTGAATCCGCAACGCTTCGCTGAGCAACCCGCGCAGTTCTTCGGCGCAAATTTCGCGTTGTTCTGGTGGCTGGTGAAGATAGACGGCGGCCAGGTTATTGCAGGCGCGCGCATAGCCCAGAACGTCCCGCGTTTGGTCGAGCTGGTCCACTGCCAACAGCAAATTATCTAATGCGGCGCGCAACTTCCCGCGCGCGAGCGCAATCTCGCCCAATGTGACGAATGTGCGCGCGTGGTTGGGGTGCTGTGGCGGGAGCAGCGCCAACACTTGCTCGGCGGCTTCGTGGGCCAATGCCAGCTCGCCCTGTTGCAAGTGCGCTTGGCTGATGATGCCCCAAGTGCGCGCAGTGCGGCGCTCTAAGCGGCTGAGCAATGCCAAGGCGCGTTTGGGGCGCTCCATTTCCAGCTCCAATTGCGCCAGTTCATGGATACAGCGCTCGATGCCCGCGTAGAGATTGTGCGTTTGGTAAAAGTCTAGGGCGTCGCGCAGCAAACGGTGCGTTTCCTCCCAGTGCCCTTGATAGCGGGCGAGCACTCCTAGCTCGATTTGGATGCTGACATACTCGCTGGTTTGGGGCACACAAAGCGAGAGCGCCCATTCCAAACGTTCGCGGGCCTTGGGGAGCTGGCCCAGCCAGCGCGCTGCCACTCCGAGCATCCATTGCAGCCAAACTTGTTGTTCGGTTGGGTGCGAATATTGCGACATGGCGTGTAACACACGTTGCCATGCCGTCCACAGCCCCGCTTGCATCACCTGCGGCCCCAGCTCATACACACCGCGCCAGCGTAGCACCATATCGAAATTGTGCCTTTCGGCCAAGCGCAACAACCCGAGCGCGGTTTGGGCGTCCGGCGTGCGCACAAGCTGGGTCAATCGGCGCGCATAAAGCCGTTGAAGGAACGCGGAAGCGTCCTCATCAGGTGAAAGCGCATTGTGTTGTTGCACCATCTCGTGCAAAAAAGGCTTCAGGTGTGGCGGGTAACGATAGATCGCCTCGTCCTCATAGGCACGGCGTTCTAGCAGGGCGGCGTTGGTTAGGGCGCTGAGCGCGTCATGGAGCGCAGCGCGTGGCAAGCGGAGCAAGTCCTGCAGCTCGGAGTACGACATTTCGCCACGCGGAAAGAAAAGCGCCAACAACCACACGCCCCGCGCGTGCGTCGGCAATTGCTCCCAAAGGCGGGCGTAAACGTGCTCGGTAGGGGCAGAAATGAGCACCTCGTCCAGCGGCAGACTGCGTATTGCGTCTAAAACCGTTTGCAGTGCCCACGGGTTGCCGCCGACAGCCTCCCAAATCGCGTCAAAATGAGCCTCCCAATCATCACGGACGGGAACGTGCCGTCCGTCGTACCATTCCAGAAAGTGGAAGGCTTGTTCGCGGTCAAGTTCCGGCACGGCGAGCGTATGGAGCGAGCAGTGTTGCGGACGCGCGCGGCTGGTTAGGAGTATCAGCGCCATATCCAGCGCTTCCGTTAACGTCTCCAGCGCGTTTGTGTCACGCGAGAAAGCTTCCGCATCGTCCAGCACGATCAGCGTGGGGTGGCGATAGAGGTAAGCGCGCAACGCAGCGCGAAAATCTGCACCCGTTTGCAACGGCAGGCTAAGCCGTGTGGCGATCTCGAATAGCGCCGCCGACAAATCCCCGCTCAATGCCTCGCCGTCTAACCAAAGCAGATCGGCTAAGCAGCCCTCAGCGACCAGGAGGTGAGCTATTCCCTCGGCCAGGGCGCTTTTGCCAACCCCATGCGGGCCGTAAAGCAGCAAATGGTGCGGCGGCTCGGCTTCACACAGTGCGCGATAGGCGAACTCCAGCAAAGCATCACGCCCGATCAGCGTGGGCGGCTGAGCGTTCGGGAGCGCCAGCCGTAAGCGTTGCTCGGTGTGTTGGTGGCGGGCGGCTTGTTCGGCCTCGATAAGTACATGGGTCAGCCTCGTCAACCCTACGGCTTGTTCACGTCGTAGTTGGCGCTCTTCCTTATGGGCTAAGGCGGCGATGTCTTGCATTTGAAGATCGTGCCCCACGCACACATAGCGATGGTAGAGCACGCTCCACGCTTCTAGCTCCTGATTGTTTTGCCGGAAGTCGCTTTGGATATCCAGGTAAGAGCATTGCACGTCCGGCGGTGGCAAGCCGTAGATCGCGCGTAGTCGCCCGAGTTGTTCGATGATGAGCCGCGTCAAATAGCCGAAAATGACCACTTCGGTCGCCGTTTCGCCACCGAGTACCTCAGGAGCGCTAAGTTGTTCTCGCACGGTGAGGAAAAAACGCAAAGGGTGCTCGGGTGGCAAAGGTTTGGCGGATTGCATAGCTCTGAGCGCCGCCTTGACCGCCTTGGACGACAAGATCGGGCGGTGCGAACCAATGTGCATGGCGAGATGGCTTCCTCGCTAAGCCCAACGTGCGTCAGGAAATGTACACACTCCGGCGTGCACGCCAACGCGCTTGTACATTTGCAGCCCGCTCAGGGGGGCGCCCATGATCCCGTCGTGGATCGCCCACGAACGCCCGCTGATCGTGCGCCAGGCTTTCGGTTGACGAAAGGGCGTTGAGCCGTCCAGCCGTTGATGTAACGCGCCTCCAGGCTGAAAGTCGACGTGGATTTGCTCCATTTTGTGCAGTCCGCGCGAATACGCGAACCCGTAGCGCTCCAAGATGATCGCG
>JALSSH010000094.1 GCA_026984385.1 Ardenticatenia bacterium
TAACCGCCGTCAAGAAACCCTTATACGCTTGTGGTTATACTACACTATAGAAATATATCTCGCATCTAACTTGCCGAGGATAACCGACCATGACAACCCTGGCTCGCCGATCACCACACCGCGCCCTGCGCCATTTGCTCATCGCCGCGCTGTTGCTAACGCTCCTCCTGGCCGCCTGGCCGACTGCGCCCGCTTACGCCCAGGGCGGCAGCCGTACCCATGTTGTGCAAGCGGGCGAAAATCTGTTCCGCATCGCCCTGAACTACGGGCTGAGCGTAGACTACTTGGCGGCAGCTAACGGCATCGCCAATCCGCGCCAAATTTACGTCGGCCAGGTGCTGATCATTCCCGACGGCACAACGCCACCCGAACCCGCAGCTCCACCGGCAGAAGAACCCGCGCCGCAACCCGCCCCTGCCGCTTCTACCATGCACACCGTCCAGGCCGGTGAAACGCTCGCCAGCATCGGGCGGCGCTACGGTGTGAGTTGGACGACAATCGCCAGCGCCAACGGGCTGACCGACCCCAACCACATCTACGCGGGGCAACAGCTCGTCATCCCGAGCGCAGACGCCGCCCCCGCTCCGGCGCCCGAAGCCCAACCCGCCCCGCCTACCGACCCAAACCCTAACCCCAATCCGGCGCCTGCCATTGAGCGCGTGCACGTTGTGCAGCGCGGGGAACACCTGGCGGCCATCGCGCGCAGCTACGGGTTGAACTGGCGCACCCTGGCGCTCGCCAACAATTTGAGCGACCCAAACCATATCTACGCCGGACAACGTTTGCTCATCCCCGATCACGACTTTGACCCCAACACCTACACCGCCCCCGCCCCGGCCCCGCCGCCCCCCACCATCACCGAAGGCAAACAAATCGTGGTTGACCTGAGCGACCAGCGCGTTTACGCCTATGAAAACGGGCAGTTGGTGCGCAATGTGTTGGTCTCCACCGGCGTAGCCGCCTACCCCACCGTGCAAGGCGACTATGAGGTCTATCTGAAGTACGTATCTCAAACCATGAGCGGCCCGGGCTATTACCTCCCGGGCGTTCCGTATATCCTTTACTTTTATCAAGGCTATTCGCTGCACGGCACATATTGGCACAACAATTTCGGCACGCCAATGAGTCATGGTTGCGTCAACATGCCCACGCCGGAAGCCGAATGGCTCTTCAATTGGGCGCCGCTGGGCACGCCCGTTCATGTCCAATGGTGAGGGGGCGTCAGGAAAACGTAGGACAGGGGGTGTGAATGGTTATAGACAAATTGCCACTTTTCGATCACAATAACTCATCGGCGCGCCTTGTATGCCAACCCTGGCAACGCGCCTCCAGTCAGGAAACGATTGCGCGCTGCTCGCATAGTTGCGGCAGCCCGCGCGTTGCGCAATAAACAGACGGGAAAGGAAACGCGACCGTGAATAAGCGCAGTACCTTCATCTTTTCGACCATTGCCATAGCTATTATGATCATGGTGGGGTTGACGCCGTTGGCCGCAGGCGCCAGCACCACGCTCCCCTCCGCCAACGCGCCGCACCAAGACGGCCCCACCGCCACCCCAGACGACCCGATCTGGTTGTCGTTTGTCGCTGCGCGCGCCGCGTTAGAAGAAAAAACCGGCGAAGACCTTACTTTTGTGCGGCGCTGGTATTATGAACAAGCCGAGTTCCAAGAAGGCATTGATAGCTGCCACACGCTCGGCGAAGACGAAGAAGAACATCTCCTTTATTGGGGCTGGCGCTTCCTGATCACGTCGCTGAGCGGGCGCACCTATGAAGTGCGCACCAGCTTCAACCGCAAGATCATCGTGGTTTGTGACGAGGTGACCGTAGACGAAAACGCGGGCGCCGTAGATGTGAACCCCGACGCCAATCTGCCCGCTCCGGTCACGGGTTCGGCGGTTAACGGCTCGTTTGAGGTGGGCGGCCAGGTCACCGGCCTTTACCCCAACACGCGCACCGCGCTCCAAAAAGCCAAGATGAAGTGGGTCAAGATGCAATTGCAGGTCGGTCAGGACGGCTCGGGCTTGATCAGCGAGGCCCACTCGGCGGGCTACAAAATCCTCTTCTCGGTCATCGGGGACAAAGCCCAGGTGATGAACCCCGCCTACCAAGACACTTACGCCGCTTATGTGGCAGGCCTGGCCTCGGCGGGCGCGGACGGTATCGAGGTCTGGAACGAGATGAACATTGACCGCGAATGGCCCGCCGGCCAGATCAACGGCACGAACTACGTTCCGCTGCTCGCCAAAGCCTACAACGCCATCAAGACCGCCAACCCCAATACGCTGGTGATCACCGGCGCGCTGGCTCCAACGGGCTTCTTCGGCGCGGCAGGCTGCACAGACCAGGGCTGCAACGACGATGTTTATGCCCAACAAATGGCCGCCGCAGGCGCAGGGCAATATGCAGACTGCATCGGCGTTCACTACAACGAAGGCGTGGTCAGCCCCCAACAAAGCACCGGCGACCCGCGCGACAATTACCCCACACGCTACTACGGCACGATGCTCAACCGCGCCATCGGCCCCTTCGGCAACAAGCAAGCCTGCTTCACCGAGCTGGGCTATCTGACGCCGGAAGGCTACGGCGCGTTGCCACCGGCTTTTGCCTGGGCGCAAAACACGACCATCGCCGAACAAGCGCAATGGCTGGCCGAAGCCGCCGTGCTTTCAGCGCAAAGCGGACGTGTGCGTCTGATGATCGTCTTCAACGTGGACTTCACACACTGGAGCGACGATCCCCAAGCAGGCTACGCGATTATCCGCGCGGATGGCTCGTGCCCGGCTTGCGACAGCTTGGCGCAAGTGCTGCAATAGCGCCAAGCACCTTTACCGTACCTGTTCAAACGGGGCGTTCTGCTTGCTCAGAACGCCCCGTTTTTCTTTCGCTCAAGCCCTGCGCAACAAAGACCTATGAAGAAATACCGAAAAATTAATGTAAAGTTGATGACTTTTAGCGACTTTGCGCTATAATAGTTTGTGTAGGGTTAGCGAGCCGTCCGGAAAACGTCGGGCAATGAGCGCCACAGCACGGTTTACACAGGGGAACGGCGTATGCAGCTTCAAGCGGGACATATCATCGGGGACTATCGTATCTTAGAAGTGATCGCCGAGGGGGGCTTCAGCGTTGTTTACCGCGCCGAAGACCTCAAGCTCAAACGCCAGGTTGCCATTAAACAATTCGACCCGCAAGCGTTTTCCGAGGAAAATTCCCGCGCCTGGTTCACCCGCGAAGCGCAACTCACCGCTACGCTAGAGCATCCCCACATCGTGCACATCTACGCGCTGTTGGAAGAAGGCGAGCAGATGTTCCTGGTGATGGAATATCTGCCTACCGACCTGCACACCCTGCTTCAGGAAAACGGCCCCCTGCCCCGCGCGGATCTGTTGCGCCTGGCGCGTGATATTTGTGGGGCGTTGAGCACACTCCATCTCCATAAAGTCATTCACCGCGACATCAAGCCGGAAAATATTCTCATCGGCCCAGACGACTCGTTCAAACTCGCCGACTTGGGCTTGGCGCACGTGCGCCCGGGCCAACCGCTTGGACGCGACGACGGACACGGCCCCCAACCCGGGACGCTGCTTTATATGTCGCCGGAGCAGGCATTGGGGCAAAAGATAACGCCCCGCTCGGACCTGTATGCGTTGGCGGTGGTGCTCTATGAAGCCGTGAGCGGCCATTACTATTTGCCCTACGACGAGGACGTGGACGACGACGAAACACTGCTCGATTTGATCGTGCACGCCGAGCCACTCCCCATCACCGAGCGGCATCCCAGCGTGTCGCCGCAAGTTGAGGCGGTGTTGCGCCGTGCGCTCGCCAAAAACCCCGCTATGCGCCCGCCCAACGCACAAGTCTTCTTAAGAGAACTCAAACGCGCCCTTACACCACGCCGCCGCAAACAAAACGCCCGCCGTCGTTCGTCCAAACGCGGCGTGCGTCTTGCGCCTGCGTTGCGCCGCGAATTGCTCGCTATCCGCACATTGCGCGAAGTGGAAGGGAACGCCAAAGCCGCTTATCGGCGTGCGAAGGCGCTCTGGCAAGCGCACCCGAACGTGCCGGAAGTGCAAGCGGAATGGGGCGAAACCTTGTTGCTGGCCGGAGATGTGGAAAGCGCACGGGAGCTATTGGAACAAGCATTGCAAACCAAACGCAACCTTCCCTTTGCGTGGCTGGCGCTGGCCGAAATTTACCGCGAGGTAGACGCAGACGCCCAGGCTGCCGATGAAGCGCTGGTGCAAGCGATCATCTCCGATCCGGACACGATCTACGCCCTATGGGAAGCAGAGATCGCCGCCGCCGCACACGACGATCCGCGCACTTATGCGCAGATCGTGGCGCTTTTCCGTCGCGCCATCATAGCGCGCCCCACACCGGCACTCTGGCACAATCTGGGGCAAGTGCTGGCGCTTTCTGCGGCCCACCAGGAAGCAAGCGAAGCCGCCTTTGAGTCGGCATTGGAGCTTAACCCGCGCTACGGGCCGGCAGCGGTCGGGTTGGGGATGTTGCTGCTGGCGCACGCTCAAGCGGAAGAAGCCATCCCCTTGTTAGAAGAAGCAACCAGCGCGCACTATCCGCCGCCACCGCCCAAGCAAAGTTGCAAAGCCGCCACCGTCTACCAACCCGCCCACGCCTATTTGGGGTTGGCGTTGGCTTGGGCGCAAGTGGGCGACGCTTTGCGCAGCGCAGAGGCCGCGCGGCAAACGTTAACCCTCGCCCCGCACGTGCTGGCAGCAGACGCCCCCGCGCTGTTGGAGATGTACGTCGAGGCCGCGCAGCGCTGGGCCGAAGAAGGCCATCGCCACCATGCACGCGCCCTTTTACAACTTTGCGCCCCACTAGCCCAACGATGGGGTGAGGAGCGCGTCGCGGCTTTGCTAACGGAACTTCAGCAACACCAAGACGCCCCACTCAGCGCACATCCCTGGGGAAGTCCGTTGGGACGCCTCCTTAAAGGCACGGCGCGCCGCGCTCAGCACGCCGCCACCTAATACACCGAATGTTTATTCTGCGCGCTGCCATCACGTTTGCCGCGCGGCCCAATGGCCGGTACGCGGCTGGCGTCACGTAGCAAGGGCGCAGAACCGAACCATGCGCCACCGTCGCCGACCAGATGGTGCACCATGCTGTGCGCGTGCAAACGCCACACTTCGCGCCCAGAGTCCGGCATGTATTGGAAATGAGTCACGCCCGTATTATGCGTCCACACATCGCTGCGCCGATGTTCGCCCACGTTAAAGACATGGTCAAAAGCCGCCTCGATCACGCCTGCGTGACACACGACTACGACAACCGTTTCCGCCCCTTCTGGCGCGTGGCGAGCGGCGATCTCGGCCAAAAAGGCACTTACCCGCGTGCGGAAGAGCATCCAGCTTTCCCCTTCGGGACTGATGCGGGTGTTAGGGCGCTCAGTTCCCCACCATTCCTCCGGATACTCGATCGGCATTTTTTCCGGCGGAACAGGCGAGCCGTCCGCGTAGCAATTGCCGAACTCGCGCAATCGGTCGTCGGGCGTGGCAGGGATGCCGGTGGCCTCGGCAATGTAAGCGGCGGTCTCTGCGGCGCGCGCCATCGTGCTGGTGTAAAGCGCGCTGATGTGCGCCTGGGCCGCCAGCCAGCGCCCCAGCAGCTCCGCCTGATGTTGTCCCAACTCGGTCAAACCGGCGTCCACAAAACCGCCGTCCCAATCCTCCAAATTAACGAAACTTTGCCCGTGCCGCACCAAAAACAAATGCACTTACGCCTCCTCTCGCAGCTCAGCGGTACGCCCCAAGAACTTCAACCACACTTTCCGCCGACGCGGCCCGTCAAACTCCACCAGATAGACCCCTTGCCAACGCCCCAGTTGCAAACGCCCGTTTTCCACAAAAACCAGCGCGTGCGAACCGAAAAGCGAGGTTTTGATGTGGGCGGGCGAGTTGCCTTCGCCGTGCCGATGGCGAGGGTCGCGCGGCACGATATGCTCGTTGACCGAAAGCAACATGTCGCGCTGCACGTCCGGGTCCCAATTTTCATTGAGCGTCAGGGCGGCGGTGGTGTGTGGACAAAAAAGATAGAGCACGCCGTCTTCAGCGCCCCATTTCTCCACTTCGGCCTGCACCACAGCAGTAATATCCACAAACTCAGTCGTGCGTTGGGTAGAGATGGTGATCGTATGCATCGCTGCTCCCGTTTGCGTTTTCACCGTTACGCGCTACGAACACCTCATTATAGCCATATGCTTCCCTTACGCCACGTCTTGCTTGCCCGCGCGCTTCCCCCACCCTACTTGTAAATTTCTTCCTCCCAGCTCCATGTTGTCATATCACAATCCGATCCCCGATAAGCGTTTAGTTAATTTTACCTACGCAATTGATATGACCCTGGCTCTATTGACTGACGTTGTGTTTAGCCATAGAATAAAGTTAGAATTCCATTTGTATTTAATTGGTGCACTATTTGAAAAAATGTTGTATAATAAAATTAGGTGAAGCGGGGATATCTGAGTGGGAGTAATACGTCCATTATACGACTTATCTCATCATCCAACACCATCATAAATCCTCAGCGCTCCCAAAACAACATCCCGTGACACAACTCATTACTCTGCGCGCCATAGAAAGCGGGCAAACTATGAACTTACGCTGGCTACATCGTGACACGCCCCCTCGCTCGGCGAATATTGCGCGAGAGCGGCTATTGAAAGACCACACACTACGCCGAAATCGCTTTCAAACACCGCCTGCGCTGGCAATGTCTTTCCCGGCCAAACCCTCTATTGGGTTGGGGAGCACGCCGCCAGTTGCCACAAGCCGTACACCGCTTTCGCCGCGCGCGCAAAAATGGCAAATCATCGCTACAGCCCGTCATTTTGACGAGCACTACCTGGCCGAGCTGGCCTATCACGAAACGGGCAATTTCACCGTTGCCGTCATCCGTCCCTATCTCGCGCCGTCACTGGCCGGTGAAACCCCCTTCCAAATCCGTGTAGACGGGCGCGGTCATATCTCTATTGTTCGTTTAGAAAAGGAGCGCAACCCGCACACATCTTCTCTGCCCTATCGTTTTGTCGTCGCATTACTCGCTTTAGCCGCCCTCACCAGCGGCGCGTTGGCGCTATTTCTCTGAGACACCCACCATGCTAAGGAGGCGGACATGTCTCTGAAACGTTTACCCAGCGGCACCAGCGATCCAAACACCCCCTATATCCCACCCCAGCGCCCGTCCAACACACGGGGGAACTCCCCCTATGGCGACCCCGCTGCCTCACCGCCGCGCCGTGGATACACGCCACCGTCCTACCCCTACCCTCGACGCACACGGTCGCCTCAACGTAACGAGATCGTGGAAGCGGTGCCAGACCCGTCCAATCCCGACTTTTTCGCACCGTCGGAAAGCATCTCAGTTGCCCGCCCCCAACCGGCCACGGGGGGCGGTGGGAAAGGTTTGCCCCCCAAAAATCGTGGCTATGCCCAAGCCGAAAACCCGCTGCCCCCACGCCACCCCAACATGCCCCGCAACGCTGCCGCCCACGAAGAGATCGTGAACAGCGTTAGCGAACTCTTCACGAAACAGGTTGGCATCAAACGAGTTATCGTGGGCGGCATCGCGCTTGAGGGCAAAACAGGGCTGCACATCTATGCTTACATCAACCTCAAAGTGCTCGGCGGCCTGCTCTTCAGTGCACTTAGCGCCGGGTCGGTTCTCGGCTATATAGATATTGCCAGCGTTGAGAAATTGCGGCACGTCTACGAGACTTTCGTTCAACTGCTGTTCTAAACTCGTTCAGAGCACTAAAAGGATGTACTACCTCGATGTCAAACGCAATAGGTCGTACTCCCCATTCCGGCACACCTTCCGCAGGTGGTGCGCGTCGTCTCTGTATCTACATCCATTACGCGCCGGGGGACGAACAACGCGCCCTGGCCGCCTACGATGGACTGCGCGCGCAAGGTGTGCCGGCCTGGATTGACATTCGCGATCTGCCACCCGACAGTGCATCTTGGGACGAGGCCGTTAACCGTGCGCTGCAACGCTGCACGCATATGCTGCTCCTCTGGAGCGCACGTACCCAAAACGTGCGTGAATTTGAAGAGCAATGGAAATACTTCGAGCACCTCCAACGCCCGATCTTGATCGCGCTCTTTGAAAACCACCCGGTGCATTACGCCCTTTCCAGCGCACCGCGTATTGATTTTACGCACGGCATCGAAAGCGGCTTGCGCCAACTGCTCCCTTACTTGAACGGGGCACATTCTCCCGGGCAAGAAGCTATTGCCGCCGCGATGGCACGCGGCAACGCAGCCTTTCGCCGTATGCGCTACTCCGACGCCGCCCGCGCTTATGTTGAAGTGCTGCGCCTTTCCCCGAACAACGCCCGCGCCTATTTGCAACTGGGGCGTTGTTATGAGGGAATGAAAAACTGGGAGCAAGCGCAACGCTACTACGAGCGTGCCGTCCGGCTTATGCCCACGCTGGCCTCTGCCCATTTTCATTTGGGGCTGGTGTGGCAACTTCGAGGCGATCACGAACGCGCGCTAGACCACTTCATCGAGGCGGCGCGTTACGACCCCAACAACGCCGAGACACGCTACAACCTCGGCTTTACCTATGAGATGCAGGGCGACCAGGACAAAGCGCTGGAAAATTATAACGAGGCGCTCCGCCTGAACCCGTCGCATCCGGAAGCCTCGCTTATGCGCGGTGCAATTTTGTTGGAGCGCGGCTTCTATCAAGAAGCGCTACACGACTTCAAACAGGTGACCCAAATTTACTCTACCGATCCCCAAGGGCACTATTTGTGCGGGCGCGCTTTTCTGGCGCTGGGCAAAGCACGGGAAGCGCTCCATTGTTTCAGCCGTGCGTTGCAACTCGACCCCGAGCTTTCCGACGCCTACCGCGATCGGGGGATTATCTTCCTGCAACGCGGCAACATCGAGCAAGCTATCACCAACCTAACCCAAGCGCTGCGTGGCGACCCCAGTAACGGGGAGGCCTACGAGATACTCGGCGATGCGTGGATGGAAGCCAACCAACCCGAAAACGCAGTGGAAAGCTACACCGAAGCCATCCGCTTGCTCGGCCCTCAACCGCATATACTGCTCAATCGCGGCGTGGCGTTCCAGCAACTCGGCGAGCTTCAAAAGGCTGCCGACGACTTCACCCGTGCCATCCAACGCCAACCGGACTACGCCTACGCCTACTACAATCGCGGGCTGGTGCACTTTGCCCAAAAGCGCTTTCCCGAAGCACTCGACGACTTCGACAGCGCCATCAGCATTGACCCCAACGACCCGCTCGTCTACAACAACCGTGGCGTGATCTACCATAAGATGGCCTTGTACGACGAGGCCATCGCGGACCTTTCCAAAGCAATCGGGTTAGCCAGCGATTACGCCGACGCCTATTTCAACCGCCACCTGGCCTATCTCCGCCGCAGAGAAGCCGGCGATAAGCAAAGGGCCAAACGCGATTTGAAAATCTATCGTCGCCTCACCAGCGGCGATCCTGACGTTCCTTCCAGCCATAACGGGCGCGGGCACTAAGCGTCCTCCCGCCTCATTACGACGCTGCCCCCGCTCACAAACCCAAGCGGGGCGCGCGTTTTTCATTCACCACACAAAAACGCACATCAGATCGTTGACGTTGGTATTGGTCGGGCCGGTGAGCAACTGGTCGCCGACCGCGCGCAAGTAGGAATAAGCGTCGTTTTGTGCTAAGGCCGCCGCCGCGTCCAACCCCAAGGCGCGCCCACGCGCCACCGTTTGCCCGTCCACCAAACCGCCCGCCGCGTCGGTCGGGCCGTCTGTGCCGTCGGTTGCCAAGCTGGCGAGCGCAAGGCGCGGCACATCGTCCAACGGCAACGCTGCCGCCAAAGTCAGCTCCTGGTTGCGCCCACCCAGACCTTTCCCGCGCACGGTGACGGTCGTCTCGCCGCCCAAGATCAAACACGCAGGCGCGGCAACGGGCCGCCCGTATGCGCTCACCTCTCGCCCCAGCCCCACCAACACTTTGGCGACCTCGCGCGCCTCCCCTTCCACATACGTACTCAGCAACAGCGCGTTAAAGCCACGTGCCGCCGCTTCATGCAAAGCGGCTTCAGCCGCGTGCGCGTTGTCCGCCACGATCACATTTTGCACCTGCGCCAACGCCTTGTCGCCCGCTTTCGGCGTTTCGGCCACCTCACCGCGCAAGCCGCGCTCGATATGGCGACGCACGGCAGAAGGCGCGCTTTGCCACAGCCCGTAGCGCTCCAAAATGGCGCGCACGTCCGCGAACGTGGTCGGGTCGGGGACGGTCGGGCCGCTGGCGATCACATCCAACGGGCTGCCCACCACGTCCGAAAGAATCAGGGTGATCACGGTGGCCGGATGCGCCAAACGCGCCAACTGCCCCCCCTTGAGCTGCGAAAGATGCTTGCGCACCGCGTTAAGCGCCCCGATCGGCGCGCCGGAGCGTAACAGCGCCTCGGTGAGCTGCTGGAGATCGTGCAAGGTCACGCCCTCAACCGGCAAGGGCATCAGCGCCGAGCCACCGCCGGAGATCAGGCACAACACCAAATCGTCGGCGGTGGCTCGCCGCACGATCTGGGCGATCTGTCGTGCGCCGTGCAAACCGGCATCGTCCGGCAACGGGTGGCCCGCTTCGTGCACGGTGACGTGCGCGGTTGGCGCGGTGTAGCCATACTTCACATTGACCCAACCGCCGCTGATGCGCTCGCTGAGCACGATTTCGGCGGCGCGGGCCATCGCCGCGCCCGCTTTGCCCGCGCCCACCACCCACACATGCCGAAAACGCCGCAGATCGTAAGCGTGGTCGTCCACGCGCAACGTCTCGCCCTCGCGTTGCAAGACGTGTTGCACCGCCTGCACAGGGTCTACCGCCTCAAGCGCCGCTTGCAAAACGGCCAGCGCGTCCACATAACGCGGCTCGGCCTCGCCGTGTTCCTGACGCAACCACTTCACTCGGGCCACGATAAGCCTCCCCTGTCCTTAAGTGTGGTAAAATCGGGCCAGACGCCCTAAACGATCCTACTACCAGCGCGCTGACCTAGCCAGCACCTTATTTAAGGAGCAATGCCACATGAGCACTCGTCGCATTTTTTCAGCAATTTTCGGCCTTTTGGCGATGGCGGCCATTGTCGTTTTGGGGCTGCCTCAAAGCGCGACAGCCCACGCCCAATTTGCCCAACCCGCAAGCGGCGTGGTGGCCTTTCTCGGCGTGGACGCGCTCCACGAACCAGCCGTCTACGTCGCCGACCTGGGCAGCGGGCGTGTCGGGCAGATTGATATTCCCGTCACGCTAGATGCCGATCTCCAATGGAGTCCGGACGGCACGATGCTTGCCTTCACCACCACAGACGGCGCTTATGGCCTGTTGCGCAGCTTGCGCGGCTGTTTTAACACCGAGGCGCTCTGTTCGGACGTGGTGGAGGTCTTCCCACCTTTCGAAGTTTCGGCTTTGCGTTGGTCTCCGGAAGGGGACAAGCTCTACTTTTTGACCACAGAAGGGCTAAAGATCGCTCCGCCGCGTGCTCGCGCCAGCAACACCGTTTCGCTGGATACTGTTTGCGAATACGGCTTTGCGCTGGCCGGTGACCCGCCCTATCTACTTTGTGCGGCAGAGGCAAACGGCGGCAATGTGCGAGCCAGCGTTTATGAAGGCGACGGCGAAAACTTCACCAAGCTGCAGGAGATCGGCACATACCCATCCCTGACGGCGTTGGATATTGCGCTCAACGGCAACGCAGCCATCGGCACAATGGAAGCAGGCGGAGATTCCGGCTTCTTCGCGCCCGCCAACGGCACACCCAGCCGCCTGGCAAGCTATCAAATTCACGTCTACGATCTGGAATTCCAACCCAACGGCGCAAAGATCGCCATTGTGGGCGCGATTTCCGACGCGACGGGTGACGGCACATTGCGCGACGGCGACGCGGGCGAGTTGTTCTTTTACGACACCGCCCAGAAGCAACTGGAACACATCCAGGGCTTCACCGACGCGCGCGCGGTCACGTGGTCACCGAACGGACAATATGTGCTGATCGTCACGGGCACGCGCGCTTTTTCGCTCTACAACCCCGCCGCCGAGCAGATCACCATGTTGAGCGTGCTCCTGCCCCCCGATCTGACCGTGCTTCAGCCGGACTGGGCCGATGTGGAAGGCGGCGCGCCCGGGCTGCCGACGCTTGCACCTCCGGCAACGGCCACACGCTTCGCCACAGCGACGCGCTTCCCAACCCTAACGCCCTTGCCGACCGTCCCACCGCCGCCGACCATCCCACCCCGCCCGACCAACACGCCCATTCCCAGCCCCACCCCGGGCAGCCCGATGGGCACGGGATGCCAATACGCTTATCCCGGGGCGCCGCCGGTGGCGGTCGGAGATACCGCCGAAGTCACCCCGCACGGCGTCGCGTTGCGCTTCCGCAACGGTCCGGCGCTAACTTCCGGCATGATCAAAGAGCTGATGACCGGAACGCGCATGAAGGTTTTGGCCGGGCCGTTCTGTTCGCAAGGGTATCGTTGGTGGCAAGTGCAACTGGAAAGCGACAGCCAAATCGGCTATGTGGCGGATAGCAACCCGCAGGGCTATTGGATTCAAAAAGTCGTGCCCACCACCCCCACGCCGGTCACGCCGTCCATGTACGTTAACTTCACCGCCGACCAGACTACCGTTGTTCAGGGGCAATGCACCACCATCCGTTGGGACGCCGAGGGCATAGATAGTCTCTTCTACGGCGTCCAAGGCGGCACACTCGAAGGCGTGATCGGGCATGATTCGCGTTTGGAATGCCCAACCGTCACCACCGTCTACGTGTTGGAAGTGCACCACAAAGACGGCGCTGTTGAACTCAAGACCATTACCATCTTTGTCGCCATACCCTAAACCAAATGCCTCACACGGGGGCGGCGTGTGGCCGCCCCCGACCATGTGTCATCAAGCGAGTACAGACCATGAAGCTCGTTATCGCCGTCGTGCAAGACCAAGACGCCACCGACGCCATCCAAACGCTCAACAACGCGGGCTATCGCGTGACGCGCGTTGCCAGCACGGGCGGCTTTTTTAGCGAGGGCAATACCACGCTGCTTTGTGGCGTGGAGGACGCCGCCGTGCCCCGCGTGATCGCGATCTTCAAGCAAACCTGCAAAAAACGCACACAGCTTATCCCCGCCGGCCCTAATATCGTCGAGTCGGCGGCCATGATGGGCGCTTTCGTGGAAGTGGAAGTCGGTGGAGCAACGGTCTTTGTGCTGGATGTGGAGCACTTCGAACAAGTATGAGCGCCGCAAAGCCCACCCCGGAAATGCGCTTGCTGATCGTGGTGCTACAAGGCGCAGAGAGCGCCCCGCTCTTGGAGCGCTTAGAAGAAATGGGCGCACACGTTGCCACCACAAGCAGCAGCGGCGGCTTTTTGCGTCGCCGCAGCGTGACGCTGTTGGTAGGCGTGTCTGCGGACGCGGTGGAACGCACCCTAGCGCTGATCCGCGAGCTGTGCCCCACCCCACCGGACGCCGAGCTGCACACGGCGACGGTTTTTGTCTTACGTGCGGAACGGTTCGCCGCGTTCTAAAAGCCCTGGTAAATCCACTGCGGCGAGCTATCCGCCGTCACCACGATCACCAGCAACACGATCAACGCCAACACCAATGCAAACACGTTTTCGCGGCTAAAAAGCCTGCGCAAAATCCACACAGCCCACCCCCTAGCGCCCCAACACCGCGCGCAAAAACTTCTCCCGATTGGCCGCCCGTGCGATCTTCCCGCTGGACGTTTTCAGCAACCATTTGGGGCCGGTCAGGTGCACGTAGCGCGCCATGACGTCGGTCGCCTGCGCCACCCGCGCGCGGATCTCCGCCGCGATGCGCTTGTGCGCGGCAGGGTCGTCGGTATCCACTTCCGCCACCACCGCGATGTCCTCCGTGCCGAGCTGCTCGTTGGGCACGCCGAAAGCCACCACACGCCCGGGGTGCACACCCGCCACCTCGTTCACCAGATGCTCGATGTCCTGGGGGTAGATGTTCTTGCCGCCCACGATGATCAAATCCTTCTTGCGCCCCGTGATGTAAAGCTCGCCGTCGGCCATATAACCCAAATCGCCCGTGAAGTACCAACCCTCTTGCATCACCTGCGCGGTTACCTCCGGGCGGCGATAGTAGCCGCTGAGCATACAATCCGAGCGGATCGCCACCTCGCCGATGTGTCGCTCCGGCAGATCGCGCCGCTGGGCATCCACGATGCGAACCTCCGTGTTCGGGATCGGACGCCCGCAAGAGACCATCGTCACCGTCGGACGCGCGCCCTCCGGCTCGGCGGGCCGCGCGATCTGCTGCTGTTGCAATGCGTCACGGTCGATCACGTCTAGCGGGGGCGGTGCACCCAGCGCGCTTTGGGTCACCGCAAACGTGTTTTCCGCCATCGCGTAGCTCGTTTGGAGCATCCGCTCCTCCACCCCATAGGGCGCGTATTTTTCCACAAACAAACGGTGACTTTCCGCCCGCACCGGCTCCGAGCAATTGATGAACGCGCGCATACTGCGCAAGCCCAGCCCTTCGCGCGCCGAAGGACGCACGCGCGTCGCCATGAAGTTGTAGGCGAAGTTCGGCAACCAGCACAGCGTCCCGCCGTACTGCTGGATCGCGCGCAACAGCACCACCGGTTCGCGCACCCAGTGAAACGGCGACATCAGCACCAGCGGCACACCTTGTACCAGCGGCATCACAAAGCCCGCGATCAAGCCCATGTCGTGATACAACGGAAGCCAGCTCACGATCACGTCGTCCGTGCGCAGCTTGATCGCGGCGCTGTAGGCGGCGATTTGGTTCAGCACCGCGCCGTGCGAAAGCATCACCCCCTTCTGTAGCCCCGTGCTGCCGGAGGAATGCTGCAAAAAGGCCGTGTCCTCTGCGCGAGCGGGCGCGCGCCCCAAATAGTCACTCAGCGCGCCGCCGGGCTGCAAATCCTCCACGTTGAGGATGGCGCCCAGCGTGGGAATATCCGCCAAATGCGCTTCTAAGTCCGCCCGCTGCTCGGCGTAAGTGATCACCGCCTTGACGTCGGAAAGTGTCACCAGCTTACGCACACTTTCGTAGTAACGTTGAGGGTCGAGCTTGGGCGTCAGAAAAGGCATGATCGAGGGGATCGCGCCCAGCAGCATCGCGCCCCAAAAGCTATAGAGCACGTCCGCGCCGTGTTGCAACACCAACACGACCAGGTCATGCGGACGGACGCCGACGGCCTCTAGCGCGTGCGCATAACGCGCCGCCTGCTCGAAAAACTCGCCGTAGCGGACGGGGCGCGCCTTCTCGTATCCCAAAAGCGTCACGGCGACGCGGTCGGGCGCGTTTTGCGCCCAATGCGCCACCGCGTCAATGAGCGTGGCGGGCTTGCTTTCCAAGCGCACCAAGAGCGGCGATGTGAGGGAAGTTGTGCGGTTTGGCTTCATTTTTGCTGCGCTTTCTTGTGCGGTATGTTGCGGTCGGGCGGGCAACCGTCGCTATAGTGGGCGTCATTATAGCGAGTTCTGCGTCCATAGCCAGCACGAGCGCCGAGGACCATTTTTTCACGACCGCCGCGACGCCCTTCTTGTGGTACAATAAACGCCCTTGGATAGCCAAACACTGCAAGGAGCACCCGTGACGATGAAACGAGCGTCTCTTGGGCTGATGGGGTTGATCGTGGTGATCGTGGTGGCGGCGTGCGGCGTCACCGATCCGCTGCGTTCGGCGTATACCGCCGCCGGCGACGGCACACGCCCGCAAGACCTGACCCGCGCCGACGTTTTCCAAGCCGACGACGACCTCAACGTGGTGGTCGAACTCAATTCTCACAGCCGCACGCTGGATATTTCCGCGATTTTTATCGCACCCACCGGTGAGCAATACGCCACCGACACGCTGGAAGCCGGCGACACGGTCGGCGAGGTCGTCTTGGGGCTGGACTGGGAAGCCCAGGGCACGGTCGGCTGGCCGCCCGGGGAATGGCAAGTTGACGTTTATATTGACGACACGCTGGAAAAAACGCTGCACTTCACGGTCGAGGCCGCGCCGCTTTCCGAAGGCAGCAACTAAGCCCCTTCCGGCGACTCCTCCGACGGGTAGGTGCGCAGATAGGCTAACGCCTCGTCGCGTTCCCCATCCATAACAATCTCCAACAATTTGCCCTCATGGCTGGCGGGCACGTCAATCACCCTGACCACGTCCGCCAGCTCGGCATCTTCCGGCAACAACTCCGCCAGCATATTAGGCGCTTGTCGGAAGAAATCCCAGTTGTAATACACGCCCGGGTCGTTCGGATAGAGCGCCAACGGGTAAATTTCCGCCTCGACCAAATCTTGGAAAAAGTGCGTGCCGTAGGCCATTTCCGGTTCGCCCCCGTTTTGGCTATAAGCGACCTCGATCAGCGCCTTGCTGTTGAAAATATCCGCATAGGTCACCTTGACGCCCAAGTCCAAGTCCGAAGTGCCCCAGCGTCCCGGGCCGATCAGGATGAAGCGTTCGCCGCTGAGCCGCTCGTTCAGCCGCCCGATCACGCGCCCCACTTCCAAGCGGCGCTGTGTGTCGCTGAGCGCATAGTAGGCTTGCGGCTGCACATACACCACATAGCGCACCCGCTCGATCACGCCATCCGGCACAAGCCGATTGGCCGTAAAGACCCAGTCTTTGCGCGGCACATACGGCACACGACGGCGCTTTTGCACCTCGATCTCGCGCAGCGGGCGACATTGCAAAAGCGAAACGCGGAAGTCGAATTGGGGATAGGTGCGTTGGGTCTCGATCGCGTACTCGATATCGACAGGGCACTCGTAGCGCTCTTCCAGGAACTTAAGCAAGTGGCGCATAGTGGACGTGAAGCGCTGGTCGGCGGCTAGAGTGTCGAAGGTAAAAACCAGCTCGTGCGGGTCAACGTTGGTCGGGCGGGTGATGAAGCGCTCCAAGTGGTTGCCGGTGTCACGCGCCGCCACCAAACGCAACGCCGGAAAGTCCGCCCCAATCACCTCATGGATCGGCAAGGTTTCGAAGCGATTTTCGCGCAAATTGATCACGTCAATCAAATGCTGAGAATAGCGGCGCAGTTGTTCGATGCGCGTTTCCGGACGCAAATGGGGGTGCGAAAGCGCGATCATGCGCGGATAGTCCGCGCCGGCACGGTCAACGGCGCGCGTGCCCAGCCCGCAAACCAGGCGTAACAGCCCATCTTCGCGGCGAATTTTGGGATTCCAACGGAAAGGGTTACGGCTGTAACCCACGCCCGCCAGGGCGGGGAAAAAATAGTCTCCGTAACGTTGCCCTTCGACCTTCTGGATGAGGATCGCCATCCGCTCGTCGAAGTCCACCAACCCCATGCGCTGGCGGTAGATCAGAGCGTCCGGCCCCAGGGTGGAGGCGTAAATCATCAGAATAGCGCGTTTGGCGGCGGCCAAGTTTTCTTCCGACGTCCCCTGGTTGGGCAAAAAGAAGCTATCATATTTGCCCGCAAAAGCCGTTGCGAAACTGTCTTCGAGCAAACTCGACGAGCGAAAGATCAACGGCACAGGGCCGATCTCGTCCAACAGTTCGCGCAGTTGCTGCATAATGTAGTCCGGCAACTCGGCTTTTTCATAGCGCGCGCGGATCTTCGGCGCGTCCGCGATGATCTGTTCGCGCGGCTTGTACTTCTGGTTCATAATGGCGTGGAAGCCGTTCAGCTCGTGCACCTCGTAGAACACGTCCGAGCCGACGTAATACGAGTCGGGAATCACCAACAGCTCCGGATCAACGCCGGAAGCAGTGCCCGCGTGTTGGAGCAACTTCCACGCCAGCAACATCCCCGCCGCTTTGCCGCCGATCTTGCCGCGCCCGATACGCCGTTCGCGGATAGTGCGCAAGTCTTGGATGGTGAAAACTTCCTTCGCCAAGCGCACAAATTGCAGATGGTCGCTGATCATGGCTTTGATCAGCACGACGATAATTTCCGTGAGATGGTGTTGCACTTTGGCGCGCTCGTCGGGCGGCATCCGTTCGTAGCGTTCCCCCTCGGCAAAGAGCAAGTCCCAAGGCGCGATCTCGGGGTTAAAAGTGAGGTGAATCTCACGTTCCGGCACGCGGCTACGCAGCACATCGGCCAAAATCTGCTCAAAAAGCGCGTGCGGCAAGTTGTAGGCAAAGTAAAAGTCGGTCAGGTGGGCGCGGATATAGCGCACGCGCTTGTCCCAGTCCGCCGGTGATTCTTCGTAGAGCGGGTTACGGATACCCTCGCGGCGTTGGGACTCAATAGCCTTTTGGTGCACTTCACGCTCGAACGCTTCGGGCGTGACGATGCCGCGCGCGAAAAGCTCTTCGCGCATCCGCGCGCGAATGGTGCGGCTGAGCACGGGGTACTGCGAAATGGTCAGGTACAGATGCAGCACCTTGGGCCAGTTTTTCTCGTCCGTAGGAGAGCTGCTATAGTCGTTTTCGTTCATAGGGTTGGGCATAGTGGGTGTACGTTTTCCAATCGCGTGCGGTTTGCGCCGTTGTTATTTTGGATTATGCGCCATCCTACGGGGAGCGTCAACTCATCGCGTGGAAATGCCCCGCCGCCGACAAGCTCACATGCCCAAACCACATTTGTCGCGCCGACGGCGAACCGTTATGCTTGATATACGTCACCGCAGAGGAGGACAACAAGCATGGATCAGGACCCCAGCCCGGCCAGTCAAGCCGCCTCACGCGAAATTTGGAATCAAGCGCGGCGCAAAGCCTTTTGGCAACGACTTTCGCGCGTGTTGGGCTTCAGTAAATCACCGCCCACGCTGCTCTCGTTTGAAGACGTGCAGCGTAAATTGCGCCTGACCCAAAACGAATATCGCGGCTTGCAACAAGTGCCGCTGGAAAAGATCGTCGGCAGCGTCGGGCGCTACCAGGACTTCAGCCGCACATTTCTTCCGCTCACCGAAAGCGACCGCGACCGTTGGCAGCGCGTGGCCGAGCTGCAAATCGAAAGCGGGTTGCCGCCGGTGGAGCTGTACAAAGTGGGAGACGCCTACTTCGTGCGTGACGGAAACCATCGCGTTTCGGTCGCGCGTCAGCTCGGCATGAAGACCATCGAGGCTTACGTCTGGGAATACCCCACCCCCACCGGTGGAATCAGCGCCGAAGTGGACGTGAACGAGCTGATCGTCAAAGCCGAGTATCGCGCCTTCCTCGACCGCACACGGCTGGACATCAGCCGACCGGAGGCGCAAATCATCCTCACCGAGCCGGGTATGTACCCCGCGCTAGAGCTGGAGATCGAGCTATACCGCGAAAACCTAGAGCGCATAGACGGCGAGCCGCGCACCTATGAGGAAGCCGCCGCCGCCTGGTACGACATGGTCTACTCGCTGGCCGTGGACGTGATCCGTGAGTCCGGCGTGTTGGAGCTTTTCCCGGGCCGCACCGAAGGCGATCTGTACGTCTGGGTCTCGCGCCACCGCAAAGAGCTTGCCGAACGCTACGGGGCGTCCGTTTCGCTAAAAGACGCGGTGGAAAAGCTCGCCGAAGAACAACGCCGCCCGGGGGCAGTGGAGCGCGTGGTGCAGTCGGCGGCGCGCTCGGTGGCCGGCCTGGTGCACAGCCTCACCGGCAACGAGCGCCACGAGCAACACCCCATCACGGCCACCGGCGAGTTCCCTCCGCCCCGCGAGGACGAGCCTTTCGGCAAGCTGCTGGCGCAAATGCACGCCTACAAACAGCAGATGGCCTATCGCGGTCAACGCGGCGAGG
>JALSSH010000095.1 GCA_026984385.1 Ardenticatenia bacterium
GGAAGCGCGGCGGGCGTTGGCGTTGGCCGTTGCCGCGTTGTGACGTGAGGAAAAGATCACAAAGGAGTATGGACGATGATTGTACGTTTGTGGCATGGGCGCGTGCCGACCGAAAAGGCCGCCGCTTATCGTGCGTTCTTGAACCAACGCGCCATTCCGGACTACCGCTCGGTGGCGGGCAATCTCAGCGTTTACATTTTGGAGCGCGCCGACGGGGACGTGACGCACTTTGTCACCATGACGTTTTGGGAAAGCATGGACGCCATCCGAGGCTTTGCGGGGGAACAGGTCGAAGTCGCCAAATACTATCCGGAAGACAAAGACTTCTTGCTCGAATTTGAGCCGACGGTTACCCACTATGAAGTAGTGGGCAGCGCCCCTTCCTCAAAATAGCGCTGCCTCAACGTTCAAATGACGGTGGCCGCCGAGGGGCTATATGACCTCTCGACCGGCCACCGTTGCCTTGCAGCACTCAGCGCGCGGGCAAAACATACCCGACGGCCAAGACGCGCGCCTCGGCGTTTTGCGTTTCCCCGGCCACAAACGTAAAACGTGCCTCGAACGGAACTTGTGCTTGGGGCGGCCAAGTGCCGTCCGCGTTCGGAAGCTGTAATACGGCGTTGGTCAACCCGATCATCTTCCCGTCCGCTCCGAGCAGCGCCACCGTGACCACCGGCATCATAAGCGTATCCTCGCTGTTGTTGGTGACCGTGCCGCGCACCACGTAGCCGCCGTCTTCGTCCGGCCCCTGTTCGTCAACTTCCGCAGGCAGCCCGAAGCGTCCCACAAAGCGCGGTGTTCCCGTCTCATACCAAATGCGACGCTCGGCGCCCGTGTACTCGTCCGGCTTGGCGGCCCATCCGCCCACGTAGAAGGCTTGCCCGGGCGGAATGTCGGTGATGGGAGGCGGCGCGGTGAACTGGCCGAGCTGGAAACCGTCGGAGGCCAACATGGTGATCACCACGTCCACGCTGCTGAGCGTTTGGTCGGTGTCGTTGCGCAGCGCGGCGAAAAAGTAGACCGTGTCGTTCACGGCCCCGCTGTTTTCGCTGAGCACGGTCAGCCCGTCTCGCACGAGCAACGCGGGTTCAAGCATATCGGTCTCAATGGCGGGGAGGTCCGTCGGGTGCGGCGTGGTGGAGCTTTCCGCGACGGGTTGGGTCGGTGGGGCGGGCGTGACGCTGGGCGGTGGCGGTGTTTCTTCGGTTTTGCCCCCGCAAGCGGCCAACGTTGCGATCAGTGCGGCGCTCAGCGCCAGGGCGTACATGCGGCGAATGGTGGTGCGCATGGCATCCTCCTTATGTTACATGTTGTGCGCGGGCGTATTTCCTCAGTGCCCCGCAGCGCCGATTATACGGTTTGGGGCAGGGGGGCGCTACGGAGGTTTGTTAGCGAGTTGTTGGGACTGTGGGGTGTATTGTATGCGTTGGGCGTCGTATATCACTCCGTTTCTTGGGCATCTTCCCGCTCGGCGATCAAGTCCTCGATCACGCGCTTGCGGCGCAAACGCGCCGCGTAATCATACGTCTGGCGCTCGTAGGGTTGGCGCATCAGCGGCGAGGAGAAGATGAAGTCCGCCGTCGAGCGATTCATCGCCACCGGAATATTTTGCAACACCGCCACACGGAAAAGCGCTCGCACATCCGGATCGTGTGGGTGAGACTCCAGCGGGTCCCAAAAGAAAATCAGCAGGTCAATTTCCCCTTCCGCGATCTTCGCCCCGATCTGCTGATCCCCGCCCAGCGGGCCGCTGAGGAAGCGGTGCACCGGCAAGCCGAGTTCCTGCTCGATCAGCGCGCCGGTGGTGCCGGTGGCGTAAAGCTCGTGGCGGCTCAGCGAGCCACGATTGAAGCGTACCCAGTCCAGCAGGTCTTTTTTGCGGTCGTCGTGGGCGATCAGGGCAATGCGTCGGGGCAGATGTTCGTTTTCGCTCATCGGGCGTTCTCCTGGTGTGCGTTCCGATCTCTGGGCACACTTTACAGCAATTGCTCTGTGTGAGCAAAAGCACAAGATAGCTTTTGACCGCCCGCCTGATAGCTTCTGAGAGCTTTTCGGCGGTAGCATGGCCGCGCTATCACGGCAAGCGAAACGGAGACGAGACGTCATGAGCGAACATCCAGGGCAAAAGCTGCTCAAACCGTCCCGAGCGGTCGGCATTGTCGGCTATGGGGCGTATGTGCCGCGCTATCGGTTGCCCGCGCGAGAGATTTTGCGCGTCTGGCACGGCGGCATCGGCGGCACGCCGATCCAGGAAAAAGCGGTGGCCGGGCTGGACGAGGACGTGATCACCATGTCTATCGAGGCGGCGCAAAACGCGCTGCGGCGGGCGCAAATTGACCCGCGCGAGATCCGCGCTGTGTGGGTGGGCAGCGAAAGCCACCCTTACGCGGTCAAGCCCACCTCAACGGTGGTGGCGGAAAGCATCGGCGCGGCCCCGAACACCTTGGCGGCGGACTGGGAATTTGCGTGCAAGGCTGGCTCGGAGGCGATCCAGGCGGGGATCGGCCTGGTCGGTTCGGGCATGGGGCGCTATGCGCTGGCGATTGGCATGGACACGGCTCAGGGGCGCCCGGGCGACGCGCTGGAATACACCGCCGCCTCGGGGGGCGCCGCTTATATTCTCGGCGCGGCGGAAGAAAGCCTGGCGCTGATCCAGGGCAGCTATTCTTATGTTACAGATACGCCGGACTTCTGGCGGCGGGCGCACCAAATTTACCCTGCACACGGCGACCGTTTCACCGGCGAGCCGGCTTATTTTGCGCACGTGTTGACGGCGGCGCGTCGGCTGATGGAGATGATGGGCACGACGGCGGACGATTACGATTGGGTGGTCTTGCATCAACCCAACGTCAAATTTCCGCAGCGCGCGGCCAAAAAGCTCGGCTTTGCGCCGGAAAAGCTCCAACCCGGGCTGCTTAGCGGCGTGGTCGGCAACGTGTATTCGGGCGCGTCGCTTTTGGGCTTGGCCGCCACGCTGGACGTGGCCGAACCTGGACAGCGCATCTTGGCGGTGAGCTATGGCAGCGGCGCGGGTTCGGACGCTTTCGATATTCTGGTCGGTGACCGCATCAGCGAGCGGCGCGCTTTAGCCCCTTTGGTGCAAGACTACATCGCGCGGCGCACCGAAATTGACTACGCGCTCTACGTGCGCTATCGTGGCAAGTTGGCGGAGTGAGGACTATGCGAGACGTATCCATTGTTGGGGTAGGGCGCACGCCGGTTGGCGAGCATTGGCAAATGGGCTTGCGTCAATTGGCGCTGGCCGCGATCCAAGCGGCGCTGCACGACGCGGGCTTGGAGCGGGTGGACGCGCTGATCGTGGCAAACGCGCTGGGCGGCAACCTGAGCGGGCAAAATCACCTCGGCGCGCTGATCGCGGACGTGGCCGGTTTGGCGGGCGTGGAGGCTTTGCGCGTGGAGGCGGCGGACGCTTCCGGTGGGTTGGCCTTGCGCCAGGGGTATTTGATGGTGGCGAGCGGCGCGGCGGAAACGGTGTTGGTGGTGGGCGTGGAAAAGGCGACCGACCGCCAGGGCAGCGAGCGCGGCGTGGCGCTGAGCACGGTGTTGGACGCGGACTACGAGGCAGGGCAGGGCGCGACGCCTGCCGCGATGGCCGCGTTGCTGATGCGTCGCTATATGTACGAGTTTGGCGTGGAGCTGGCGCAATTTGAGCCTTTCAGCATCAACGCGCACGCCAACGGCGCGCTGAACCCGTTTGCGATGTATCGCAACCGTCTCCGCGAGGGGGCGTTCGGCAAAGCGCCGATGGTCGCCCCGCCGGTGAGCCTTTTTGACGGTGCGCCGGAAGGCGACGGCGCGGCGGCGCTGGTGCTGACCAGCACCGAACGCGCGTCGGATATGGTCCCTGTGCCGGTGCGGGTGCGCGGCAGCGGTGCGGCGAGCGACACGCTGGCTTTGCACAACCGCGCGGATATGCTCTTTTTGCGCGCGGCGAACTTGGCGGCGGGACGCGCTTACGCCCAGGCGGAGATCGGCCCGCAGGATGTGGACTTGGCCGAGCTGCACGACAGCTACACGGTGCTCACCGCGCTGCAACTGGAGGCGGTCGGCTTTGCAGAGCGGGGGCGCGGTTGGGAGCTGGCCGTGCAGGGCATGATTGCGCGGGACGGGCGGCTGCCGATCAGCACGTTTGGCGGGCTGAAGGCGCGCGGCAATCCTCTGGGCGCGACGGGCGTCTATCAGGCGGCGGAGGTGGCTTTGCAGTTGCGCGGCGAGGCGGGCGACAATCAGGTGCCGGGCGTGCGTTTGGGGTTGGCGCTGAACCTGGGCGGCCTGGGCGCGACGGCGGTCGCGCATGTGTTGGAGCGCGTGGAGTAGGGGAGTGCGGGGGCGTTGCCCCCGTGCCCCCAGCAGGGGTCTTGCGACCCCTGCACCCCCCGCGAGCCGC
>JALSSH010000096.1 GCA_026984385.1 Ardenticatenia bacterium
CGGGCCAGGAGGTGAGCCGAGCACCGTCACCCAAGCGCTGTTTTGGCCCGCGTTGCAAGCATTGGGGAAACAGGAACTCGGCGCGTTCACGTTGGAAGGGCTGCGCTGGGATGTGCCGATGCGGGGAGGCGAGGTGGCGACATTGGACGCCCAACTGGGAACGGAACATGGCCGCTTGACGGGCACAGTGCGCATCGAGCGCGGCTGAGCGAGCGCCCCAACGCGCGCGGTGAACGAGTGCGCGGAGCGCGCCGCCCGCAGGGCCTGGCAAGGCCAGGCCCTCGAAGCGACTGTGTCGCTTCGGTGCGCTTTTCAGCGCACGCGGGCGGCGCGCCGAAGCGGCGAGCGTCCCTCACCCGCCTGCGGAGATCGGCGCGGCCTCACTCGCCGCTATCCGCTCCGGTGTCCGTCGCGTTCATCTCAGCGGCGGCCTGCTCATACACCGCCAGCATGTCGTAGACTTCCTCGCGCTCGGTGTTGCGCAGCGCGTCCACATCCAGCCCCACAAATCCACGTTCGGCATATTGGTTAAGCGATGTTTCGTCGAAAAGATGCCATAGGAAGGCGCGCACCATCGGGTTTTCAAACGAGGCGCGGCTGACGTAGTAGTGCACGCCGTAGCTGAGCGGATATGTGCCATCCGCGATGTTTTCCGCGCTCGGGGCCGCGCACTCCGCGCCCACCGGCAACAAACGCACGTCCGCATCGCTCTGTTGGAAGTCCGTCCACCACAACCAGGTTAGCCCGTTCTCCGTGTTCGCCACGCCCGCCACACGATAGAGTGGGTCGGCGTTTTCGGCCATATCCAGCCGCACAGGGAAGCTCAGATCGCCGATCAGGTGATAGACGAGGAAATCGGTCTCGCCGGTCTTCATCGGCGGGGCCACCAGCAACACGCTTTCCTCCGGCCAATCCGCGTTGACCTCGTTCCACTGTGTCACAGCGGGTTGATCTTCCGTGCCGGCACGCAACAAAGCCGCCGCTGTGTCCGCGTCCAAACACTCCAACCAGTCGTTGGCGGCGGGCACGGCGAGCACCAGCGCTTGCGCGCCCAAATCCAGCTCGTAGGGGTCAATTCCGTTCTCTTCGCAAAGCGCGGCTTCTTCGTCAGTGGGAGGACGGGTCGCTTGGAGCACGTCGGCTTCGCCGCTGCAAAAAGCCTGCCATCCCTGCGTGTTGCCGACCACGTCGGTCGAGATTTGCGCCGCCGCAAAGCGCGAGGTGAACTCGGCTTGCAGCGCTTGGGTCAGCTCGTACATCAGCGACGAGCCGGTGATGGTCAACGATCCCGTTTCCATCGTGGAAAGGCTCACCGGCGAAGGCGGACGGCTGAAGGTGCGCCCGGTGTTGCCGGTCAGCAAGTTGTTGATACCAAACGCATACGTGCCCTCGTCGGCCACCGTGTAGCCCTGTTGCGGCCCAATAGCGCGCACGCCGTCTTCCTCGCCGAGCACAAATTGCAAAAAAGCGCGCACATCTTCGCGCTGGGCGCTTTCGGCGTTAACGTAAAGATAGTCGGTGCGGGCCAGCGGATAGGTGCGGGCGCCGAGCGTGCTCACGCTGGGGGCGAAGCACTCGCCGGTTTGGTCGCGGAGCTGCAACGGCGCAACCGTCGCCTCGCTGCCCAAAGCCTCAAATTGCGCCAGGGACATAAACCCGAACGCGCGCGAGCCTTCCGCTTGCACCGCGTCCAACACGTCCGCCGCGTCGCGCGCGGTCTCGATATCCTCGCGCAACTCTCCTGCCGGAACAAGGCTGCGGAAAAGCAAATAAGCCGACGAGGCCTCGTCCGGCCCGTAGAAGCTGACGGGATCGGTCAGCTCGCTACCCAAATCCGCCCAGCTCACCTCTTCGGGCGCGCCGAGTTGCCAAGCGTTGTAAACGGCGTCCGTGTCCACGCAGGTCAATTGCGCTTCCGGCGCGGCCAACAACGCCACCGCCTCATAGCTGAGCACCAGCTCGACAAAATCTTGCTCGTGGTTCAAACAACCCTTAATTTGCGTGTCGCTGATCGGCTCGGTCGCCATCACGATATCCACGTCCCCGTTGCAAAGCGCGTCAAAGCCTGCGCGCATCCCGCCGCGCGGGTCAATGGTCACGTTCGCGTCGGGCGCGGTCTCCACATAAGCGTCACGGAGCGCGGTCAGCAAGTCTTCCAATTCCAGCGATCCCTGGATAACGACCGGACGGGCTTCCCCGTCGCCGTCCTGCGCCCAAACCATCGCGGGCAGGGCCAGGGTCACAACCAGCGTAACCAGCAAAAGAGGCCGGATCAAACGCCAGGACAAAGGCATGAGCAAATCTCCTCCAAACATACATAGCGAAAATACACACGTGCCCGCCAGGGCACGCTCACCGCATCGTCACAATCACTTCACGCTGCGGAAGATTTTACACGCTCGCCGCAATCTGTCCAATCGCCAAGCAGCCTGCGGCCACTTCACCGCTTTACACTGGGGCCTTGTTGTATAAGCACTGCATCAGAACCACACAAGATCGCCGTTAGAACCCCATTCCACGCCCCTCTCGCGTGCTACAATACGACAAGCGTCCGTTCACCACCACCTCTCGGAGTAGCGCGCATGTTCCTTTTACCTGACTATCGCGTGCGGCAGCGTGACTATCTGCTGAGCATCAGCCGCGCCCTGACTTCACGGCTGGACCTGGAAGAAGTGCTCGGCTTGATTGTGCAAGCGGCTACCGCTATGTTGGGGGCGGACGTGGGCATTATCGCGCTGCGCGAGAACGACACGTTCCACATCCGCGCAGGGATCGGCGTGGCGGCAGAGCAATTGCCGCTCTTCGACGAGCTGCTGGAAGGGTTGCCCACGCACCCGGAGGAAGAGCTGGACGTAGCGCTCTTCCAAAGCCGAATGCGCAGCGTGGCGCGCAAGATCAACTTGAATTTGCGCCAGGGTATCGCGCTGCCGATGTCCTTTGGTGAGGATATGCTCGGCTTCCTTTTTGTGTTCCGCACGTATGCGGGCACACCGACCGACAACGACTATCGGTTGCTGCAAAGCTTCGCCGACCAAGCCGCGATCGCCGTGCACAACGCGCGCACCTACGAGATCGCCAACCGCGAGCGCCAACGGCTGGCCGCGATCTTGGACCGCAGCGCCGACGGGATCATGATCCTAACGCCGAATTTGCGCGTAGAACGTTGGAATCGCGCGCTTGCGCGCATGACGGGGCTTTCTGCCGAACAGGCTTACGATCGCCCGCATGAGGTGGTGATCCGCTGGAAGCGCCGCGAGATGGGCCAAACGCTGGAAGAAGCCATCGCCGAAGGCTGGCCGCGCCGCTACCCGGGGGAAAGCGCGCCGGATACGATCTATGTGCAAGGTGACCTGGAGCGCGTGGACGGCACGACGATCAGCGTGGGCATCACCTACGCGCCGCTGACCGACGAGGACGGCACGCTGTTGAACGTGATCGCCAATGTGCGGGATATTACGCACTTCCGCGAAGCCGAAAAGCTCAAGTCCACCTTTATCTCGGTGGTCTCCCACGAGCTGAAAACACCGGTCGCGCTGATCAAGGGCTATGCGGATACACTGCGCCGCGAAGACGCCGATTGGGATCGGGAGACGATACGGCGCGGCCTGGCCGTGATCGAGGAAGAAGCCGACCGCCTGGCCGAACTGATCGAAAACCTGCTGGCCGCCTCCAAGCTCCAGGCCGAGGGCATGAAGTTGGACTTGGACGATGTGAGCTTGCCGGTCTTGGTGCGGCAAGCAGTGGAACGCTTCCAAACCCAGACCGACAAACATACCCTCGTCGTGGACTTCCCCGACGACTTCCCGATTGTGCGCGGGGATCGCGTGCGGCTGCGGCAAGTGTTGGATAACCTGCTCAGCAACGCGATCAAATATTCGCCGGAAGGGGGAAAAATTCGCATACGCGGCTCGTTTGACAACGACTGGGTGCAGGTGGACGTTTCCGATCAGGGGATCGGCTTGCCGCCCGACCAGCTCGACCGCATTTTTGAGCGCTTTTACCGCGTGGAAAGCAGCTTGACGCAAACCACCAAGGGCACGGGCTTGGGGCTATATTTGGCGCACGCGGTCATCCGAGCACATAACGGCAAAATTTGGGCGCGCAACAATCCGGACAAAGGCGTAACGTTTTCCTTTGTCTTGCCGCGCCACTGATAAGCACAATCCGAAAGGTTGCGCTACACTGGGGCGACGCCTTCGGCTTATATGACAGGAGAATACAGAGACAATGTCGCAAGTGGTACGCACGATGATAAGCTGTCCCCACTGCGGAGCGCGTTTCCCTGCTGTGGTGGAGCAGATCGTGGACGTGGGGCTGGACCCGCAAGCCAAGGAACGTTTGCTTGCCGGACGTATCAACATGATCACCTGCCCGAGTTGCGGGCACACCGTG
>JALSSH010000097.1 GCA_026984385.1 Ardenticatenia bacterium
GCTTTCATGGCGAAACAAGGCGGCACGGCCCTTTCGCTGAGCGGCGAGCCGCTGAGCTTGGCCGGGCACGACTTGCATCAGCCCTTCACAGGCTTTTACCTTTTCGGGTATCCAGAGATCGTGCGGCGTTTGCAGCCGCTGGTGCACGTGCGCGAACAGCCGGTCAGTCATCCGAGATGGTAGGGAACGTTGCTCCCCGCCCCTCGGCCCCACCGCGCAGCAGGCGTCCACTCCGCGAGGCGCGCCGCCCGCGTGCGCTTTCAGCGCACCGAAGCGACTCCGTCGCTTCGAGGCCTGGCTCTGCCAGGCCTGCGGGCGGCGCGCCGAACGCGCGTTCGCCGCAAGCGCCCACTCGTGCCAGCGAACGCACATCGGCTTTGCTCAGGTCAGCTCACGGCTACTGTACCCGAAGATGCGGCGAGCAACGATCAGCGTGTTGATCTGGCGCGTGCCCTCGTAAATGTCGTTGATCTTGGCGTCGCGCATCCACTTTTCCACCAGCCACTCACGGCTATAACCCAGCGGCCCCAAAATCTCGACCGCTTTTTGCGTGACCCATGTCACCGCGCGTCCGGCCTGAGTTTTTGCCATCGAGGCTTCCAAGTTGTTGTGCAGCCCGTGATCCAGCATCGCGGCGGCGCGCAACGTCAACAGCCACGCCCCGTGCAAGCGCATCTCCATTTCCAGCACGTCGCGCTGCACCGCCGTTAGCTCGTGTTCCGGCACACCGTAAGGAATCTCGATGCCCTCTTCGGCCAGCTTCTCTTTGACAAACTCCAGCGCAGCACGCCCCACCCCCATCGCGCTCGCCGCGATCAGTGGACGGCTGGCGTCAAACGTTGCCATCGCGCCCTTAAAGCCTTTGGTGCTGCTCTTTTTGCGCACTTCCGGCGAGCCGAGAATGTTGTCGTAGGGGATGCGCGCGTTCTTCAGCACGATGCTGGCCGTGTCGCTGGCGCGGATGCCGTGCTTGATCTCCACTTTCTCAATGGTCACCCCGGGCGTGCCCGCCTCGACGACAAACGGCTTGATGCCCGCGCGCCCCGCCGACTTGTCCACCGTCGCCCAAACCACCACGATCCCGTTGGACTCGCCGAGAGACAATTTGCCGTTGGTGCAGAAGATTTTTTCGCCGTTGAGCACCCACTCGTTGGTTTCGGGGTCAAGCGTGGCGGTGGTTTGGATGGCGGACGTGTCCGAACCGGCGCCGGGTTCGGTCATCGCCATAGCGCCCCAAACCGGTTCGTCGCCTTCGGCAAAGCGGCGCAAAAAGCGCTCTTTTTGCTCAATCGTGCCCACCGCCTCAATCGCTGCGCCGGCCAACAGCGCGGTCGGCATACAGAGCATCTGCCCCACATCGCCCCAACTGAGCATCTCGAAGGTGTGGATCATGTTCAAATAGGTGATGCCCGGCCCTTTGCGCTCCTTGACCTCACCGCGCGCTTTGGCGTGGGCTTTTTCCAGATCGCGGCGCTGCTGTTCTTTGGCGACCGGCCAAGTCATTTGGATAAAGGTGGACGGGCGTTTGTGCTCGTTTTCGTCCAGATCGCGCGCCTCCGGACGCATCACGCCGCGCGCCAACCCTTCCAGCATCTGCAAATTTTGCTTGATCCGTTCCGGCAGTTCAAAGCTAATCGCCATTTTCGCGTCCCTCTTTTCTTTTTCACAAATTTTTCACAAAATCTATTCGGCGTCAGACGATCGCCATGCCGTAGAAAGTGGCAAAGCCACGCGCGTTACGCAGCCAGCGCTCTACCGGATATTCGCGGATGTAGCCATAGCCGCCCAGGGTCTGTACGGCGCTGTCAGTCACCCAAACGGCCATTTGGTCGGCGTAGCGCTTGGCAAGGTAGGACGCTTTGGTTGCGTCCAGCCCTTGGTCGAGCTGCCAGGCGGCCTCCCACACCATCAGGCGCGTGGCGTCCACCTCAATAGCGCACTCGGCCAGCATAAAGGCGATGGCCTGCTTTGTGCCGATGGGCTTGCCGAACTGCACGCGCTGTTTGGCGTACTCGACGGCATACTCGACCGCGCCGCGCATCACGCCAACGGCAAGCGCCCCCAGCGCTACGCGGCTATGGGCCTGAATGCGCGGAAAGTCTATGCCCTGTTCACCGCCCAAGCGGTAAGCGCCTTCTACCCGCACGTTTTCCAGCGTCACGGGGTAAGTGGGCAAGGCCTGCACGCCCATCAACTTCTCGCGCGCACCGACCGCCAAGCCCTCCGCGTCTCCGCGCACCAGGAAGGCGTCCACCTGCTCGTCGCGCGTGTTCCAGGCGTAAACGAGTATCCACTCCGCGCCTTCGGCCAGCGGGACATACGCTTTGCGCCCGTTGAGCACCCAATCGCCGTTTTGTGGGGTGGCGGTGGTTTGCGGACGCGCAGGGTTGAAGCGGATACGCGGCTCGATCATGGCGGCGGTGAGGGGCGGGGGCGTTTCGTCCAAGAAAAGCTCCATGAACTCTTCCCGCTGTGCGTCCGTGCCGCTGAGCACCAACGGGATCGCCACCAGCGCGGGCGTCATCACGTGCAGCGCCAGCGACAGATCGCCGTAGGCGAGTTCCTCGTAGGCCAGCGCGCCAGTCAGCGCGCTATGGTCTTCGCCGAAGCCGCCCAGCTCTTCGGGGATGTTGCCGGGCAAAATGCCCAGCTCCCAGCCGGTTTGGAGCACTTCCGGCGGAAAGCCGCCGCCTTCGTCCGCCTCATGGGCCACAGGGCGCACGTTGTTGGTGGCGTAACGACGCACGGCGTCAATAAGCATTTGTTGTTCTTCAGTGGGCGTAAAACTAATCATGCTCTTCTGACTCCTCTAAACTTTTGTGAGTGCGGCCAAAAACGTATTTGCGATCTCGTCGGCAATTTCGCGCTCGCTCAACCTCCCATCCTCTCGATACCACACGCTGACCCAGTTCAGCGCCCCGAAAAACGCCTTGACGAAAATCCCCACGTCCAACGCACGGAACGCCCCCGCCGCGATCCCCTCTTCGACCACCTGGCGATAGAGCCGTTCCAGTGTGTCGCGTTGGCGCACGTAAGGGGCGCGCACGCCCGGCTTTTCCAGCAGCGCGCGGCTTTCGAAGATCACGGCAACGGCGATGTGGTGATGCGTGATGATGCCGCTGATGTGCGCGCGAGCAATGGCGCGCAATTTGTCGGCGGGTGGGGCGTCGCTTTGCACAATGGCTTGGGTGGCGGCGATGATCTGCGTCATGCCGGCGTCCAACACAGCGATCAGCAACTCTTCCTTGCTGGGGAAATGGTGATAGAGGCTGCCTGCGGTCAGGTTCACGGTGGCGGCGATGTCGCTCATGGTGGCGCCGCGATAGCCTTTGTGGTGGAACACTTCCGCCGCTGCGCGGACAATTTCCTCACGGTGGACGGTTTGCTCGGCGGGTTTGCGCGCCATGCGGTTTGCTCCGAGGAGGCACAATAATCAAATGGTGATTTGATTATAAACGCAAACGAGCACAGCGAGCAAGTCCATCGGC
>JALSSH010000098.1 GCA_026984385.1 Ardenticatenia bacterium
CTAGAGAACGTAACCGCCCCGCTCCGAACACACCCCCCCCTTGCAAAATAGAAAATTTGTTCGTATCCTTAGGCTGCGCCGATTTACAGAGCTGACGCGCCAAGCTATACTTAGCGCCGCATGTCCACGCAAACAAGACAGGGGCGCATCGGTGGAAATTGACTTTCGGCGCATCGGCATTCTGGCTCACCCGCTCCGTCCGGCCACCGCGCCGTTGGCGCAAGCGGTGGCGCGTGCGCTCGAAACGCGCGGCATCGAGTCGTGGGTGCGCACCGCTTGGGACGCGACGCGCGCCCGCCCGCTTGTGCACGGTTCGGACTTGGTGATCGCCATCGGCGGAGACGGCGCGATGTTGCGCGCGGCGCGGGTTTGCGCGCCGGAAAATGTGCCCGTGCTGGGCATCAACACCGGCTATTTGGGCTTCTTGACCGAGATGCGCCCCCAGGACTGGGAACAAAACCTGGACGCGCTGCTGGCCGGGCGCTATTGGGTGGAAGAGCGCATGATGATCCGCTGCGAGGTGCGGCGCGGTGAAACATCGCTGCACGTCAGCGAGGCGCTTAACGATGTGGTGGTCAGTCGGGGGGCAATTGCCAAGTCTATTCAGCTTGAAATGTACATAGACGGGGGCTGGACGACAACGTATCATTGCGACGGGCTGATCATCGCCACGCCGACCGGCTCGACAGCTTATGCGCTGGCGGCGGGCGGGCCGATCTTGCCGCCGGAGCTGAAAAATATCTTGGTCGTGCCTGTCGCGCCGCACCTGAGCATGGACCGCCCGATGGTGCTTTCGCAGGGTGCAATGGTGACGGTGGAGGTTGAGCCGCACACCCGCTCGGAAGTCGTGCTGACGGTAGACGGTGAGCTGCTCGCCAGCATGGAATCGTCGGATCGGGTGGTGGTGCGCGCCAGCGAGAGCGTGAGCCGTTTTGTGCGCTTGCGTGACCGCAATTACTTTTACCGTTCGTTGCTAGACCGCCTAGAGCCGCGCATCCCCTCACGGGTGCGCAGGCCGCCACACGAAAACCAGCGCCCCGAAGCGCCCCACATCGCCGAGGAGTGAGCCGATGAGCACGTCTGCCCCAACCGAAGACGAGGTCAAGCTCTATTGTACAGTGCATCCGGACGTGGAAACGACGTTGCGCTGCAACCGCTGCGGGCGCCCGATGTGTACACGCTGCGCGGTGCGTACACCGGTGGGCTATCGTTGCAAAGAGTGCGTGCGCGCCCAACAAGATCGCTTCTTTGACGCGCAGGCGCGGGACTATCTGGTCGCGGCGGCGGTTAGCTTGGCGCTCAGCTTGGCGGCGGCGTGGTTGACGGTGCAAATCGGCTGGTTTTATCTGGCGATTTTCGTGGGCGCGGCGGCAGGCAGCATGATCGGGGCTGCGGTTTGGACGCTGACCGGCAAGCGTCGCGGACGCTATACCGTGTTTGTGGTAGGGGGCGCGGTGGTGTTGGGGGCACTGCCTTTTTTGCTCCGAGCGCCGCTCTCGGTCGGCATTTATCTGATGCTGGCAACCAGCACGGCGGCGGGGCGTTTTCGATTGCGTCTGTAAGCAGCAAGACTTCCGTTCCACAAGCGAGCGAGGCACACCAAACGCTATGTTGCAAGAACTACGTATTCAAAACTTCGCCATCATTGACGATCTGACGCTGGAATTTTCCGACGGCTTCATCGCCATCACAGGGGAAACCGGCGCGGGCAAATCCATCTTGGTTGACGCGGTGGGGTTATTGCTCGGGGCACGCGCTGATGGGGGGATGGTGCGCGGGGGGACGGAACGCGCCTTGATCGAAGGCGTTTTCAGCGTGCCGCAGCGCGTGCAAGGAACGCTCAACGCGCTGTTGGACGCCGAGGGACTGGAAGCCGCCGAAACGCCGGACGAAGTGATCTTGGCGCGAGAGGTGCGCGCCAGTGGGCGCAGCCGTGCGCGCGTCAACGGGGTGATCTGCCCACTGAAGACCTATCGCGCCGTCGGCGAGTTGCTGGTGGACATTCACGGACAACATGAGCATCAATCGCTCCTCCGTCCGGCGCAACATCTTTATCTGCTCGACCGCTACGCCGGTTTGGTGGCGCAACGCGAGCACCTGGCCGCGTTGGTGAAGCGTTGGGAACAGTTGCGCGCCGAGATCGAGGCGCTGTTGACCGACGAGGCGGCTTTGGCGCGGCGGGTGGATATGCTGACCTACCAAATCCAGGAAATCCACAACGCCGACCCACGTCCCGAAGAAGAAGCCGAGCTGTTGCAAGAGCGCACGCGCTTGGTCAACGCCGAGCGCATCGCGGAGCTGGTGACCGAAGCGCAATACGCGCTGAGCGGCGAGCTGGCCGACACCCCCAGCGCGGAAGACTTGCTGGCCCAAGTGGCGGTGGCGCTGAGCAAGTTGGCCCGCGTGGACGAAAGCGCCGCCGAACACGCCCAGACCGCCGAAATGCTTAGCGCGCAGGTGAGCGAGTTGGCCGACACGTTGCGCCGCTACCGTGAGGGGATCGAGTACGACCCGCAGCGTTTGGACGCTCTCGAAGAGCGCTTGGAGGTGATCTCTCGGCTCAAGCGCAAGTACGGCGGCACGGTGGAAGCCGTGTTGGCCTTTGCCGAGCAAGCGCAAGCGGAACTCGACGCGATTTCGCACAGCGAAGAGCGCTTGGAGCAGTTGCGCGCGCAAGAAGAGGAGCTGTTGCGCGCCATCGGAGAAGCGGCGGGCGCGCTCAGCGTGGAGCGTCAACGTGCCGCCGAACGCCTGACCCAGGAGATCGTGCGAGAACTGGCCGAGTTGCGGCTGGAAAACGCACGCTTCCAGGTGCAAATTGCCCAGCAGGAAGCAGCGGACGGTTGCTATGTGGGCGAGCGGCGTTTGCGTTTTACGCGGACGGGCGTGGACAAAATCGAGTTCTTCATGTCCGCCAACCCGGGCGAGCCGATGCGCCCATTGGCAAAGGTGGCTTCCGGCGGCGAGGCGGCGCGGATCATGTTGGCGCTCAAGAGCGTGCTTTCCGAAGCCGACCAGACGCCCACGTTGATCTTTGACGAGATCGACCAGGGCATCGGCGGGCGGATGGGCGCGCAAGTCGGGCGCAAGCTGTGGCAGCTTTCCGCCCAACATCAAGTGTTGGTGGTCACGCATTTGGCACAACTGGCGGGCTTTGCGGACGTGCACTATCGGGTTAGCAAACACACGCAGGGCGGGCGCACCGTGACGCGCGTGGAGCGTTTGGACGAGCGCGGGCGCGTGGAAGAGTTGGCGGATATGTTGGGCGCGGAAACCACCAGCGCGCGCCAAAGCGCCTACGATATTCTGATGTTGGCACGCCGCGCCAAAGAAGGGCGGCGGCTGGCCGAAGCCTAACTCGTCGCGTCTCATCACACCACGTTAGGGGGCATAATGCAACGTTGGCAAGCCGATCTCACGCTGGCGGGCGTAACGCTGATCTGGGGTTCGACTTTTGTTGTCGTGCAAAACGCGCTAGACGCCGTCAGCCCACTGACCTTTGTGGCCTGGCGTTTTATCTTGGCGGCGGTGGTGTTGGGCGGTCTCTTTCATCGGCGGATGCGCGCCTTGACGCGCGCTGACGTGTTGGCGGGTGGGTGGCTGGGCTTGTTTTTGGCCGGCGGCTACATCTTCCAAACCATCGGGCTGCAAACGACCTCCTCGGCCAAGGCCGCGTTTATCACCGGCTTGAGCGTGGTGATGGTGCCGGTGTTGGCGACGTTTTGGCTGCGCAAACCACCCGGGCGCGCGCCTGTGGTAGGCATTGTGCTGGCGACGGCGGGCTTGGCCGCGTTGACGCTCGACCGCAAGCTCAGCGTGCAACGTGGCGACCTGTGGGTGCTGGCGTGCGCGTTGATGTTCGCGCTGCACATTGTCGGCGTTTCGCACTTTTCCCCGCGCCACGACACGATCCGCCTCACCGTTGTGCAAATCGGCGTGGTGGCGGTGCTGGGCACGGCGTCGGCGTTCGTTTTTGAGCGTCCCACTTTGGCGATCTCGGCGGACGGCTGGGCGGCGATAGCCTTCACCGGCGTAGTAGCGACGGCACTTGTTTTCAGCTTGCAAGTGCACGTGCAACGCTTCACCACACCCACGCATACCGCGCTGCTTTTCAGTCTGGAGCCGGTCTTCGCGGCGTTCTTCGGGTGGTGGCTGGCCGGTGAGGTGCTCGGCCCGCGTGAGTGGATCGGCTGTGGGCTGATCTTGGGCGGGATGTTGGTGGCGGAGCTGGGCGGCGGTGGGGAGGAAGAAGCCGACCGCCTGCCGCTGGTCGAGCCGATCTGAAGCCGAGCGCGTGCGCGGGTTGGGCGCGCCGCCTAGCC
>JALSSH010000099.1 GCA_026984385.1 Ardenticatenia bacterium
GTGGCGGTCTGCGTGGACGTAACGACCGCGGTGGGAGAGTTTTCCTCGTTGCGCGCAAAGGCAAACCACACCACCGCCGCCAACGCCACCAGCAAAATTGGTAACGCCGCGAACACCTTGCGCACGCTGCGCGACGGTGGCTTTGCCCCGATGCGTAGCACTAGCACGGTGACGTTATCCGGCGCACCACGCTTGAGCGCCAATTCGATCAGGCGACGGGTGGCTTGTTCGGCAGGGTATTGATCCACGATGCGCAACATCTCATGGGGCGTCACCAAGTCCCAAAGTCCGTCCGAACACAGCACAAAAACGTCTCCGGGTTGCACCTGCACTTTGCGATGCACGGCCTCCAGGGGAGCAGATTGTCCCAAGAAGGCGGTCACGTTGACATTGCGCGCCTGGCGGGCTTGTTCGGCGGAGATCACGCCCGCGTCAATTTGGTGTTGGAGCACGCTTTGGTCATGGCTAAGCTGTTCGATAAAGCTTTGCCGCACGCGGTAAACGCGCGCATCTCCCACATTGAAGATCAGCGCTTCTCCGGTGGGCAACAACAACACCCCTGCCGCCGTCGAGCCGATGCGCGGCAAGTTCATCTCACGCGCTTTTTGGCGCACGGCGACGTTGGCCGCTTCTAGCGCCGCTTTGAGCGCGGCCAGCGCGCTGATGTTGGGGCTGCGTTCGGCGTAATAGTGCTCAAAGAGCACGCGCACGGCGGTTTGGCTGGCGGCATCTCCTCCGCCCATGCCGCCCATGCCATCCGCCACCACAAAAAGCGCACCGTAAGCGTGTTGGGGCGTTCCCTGTTCTGGGATGTGGAGTTCGTAGTAATCCTCGTTCCGTTTCCGTTTCCGTCCGATATCGGTTTGGACGGCTACGTCGAGTGTGCCGAGTTGCTCCGCCATGTCTCCCCGTCCTTTTCTGCGTTCGTTGCGCGTCTAGGCCGTCGCGTCTGGGCTTTCGGGTGGCCCATCTTGGAAGCGCGGCGGTTGCAAATCTTGTGGATAGTAGTCGGTCTTATCCAGATCGTTGTCGTCGGCAAAGTACACGTCGGTCGCGTCACCGTCTCCTTCTTCCTCTTGCCAGAAGGTGGCTTCTGTGTGTTTGCCGAAGACGATCTGCGCGCCGTTGTGCAAGGGGTGGGGTGTGTCGGGCGTCAGACGCACACCGTCTACGCGCGTGCCGTTACTGCTGCCCAAATCGGTGAGGTAGAAGCGTCCCCCTTCGTAAGTGATCTGCGCGTGACGACGTGAAACGCTGGTGTCTTCGTCTAAACTCAGCGCGTCGGGTTGCCCCTTCATCCCGCGCCCTATGCGGAAGGGAACATCGGCCACCGTTACCCGTGTTCCTAAACGCTCCATCGCCGGAGAGTGGCGCAGCTCTAGGGCCGCGCCCAGCAATTCCCCGATGCCGTAAACATTGGTCGGCTGGGGTTCAACGGACGTCTCGGGCGCAGCTCCTTCGCCTGCGGGAGCAGACGGCGCGCTTTGGCCCGAGGGCATCTCGTAAAAGCCGGTTTGCTCTGCAAGAAACGCCGTGCCCACCTGTTGCCCTTTGCGCGGACGCAATAGCAAAAAGAGCGCCAGCAGCAATATAAACGCGACCACCACCACGACCAACGTCAGCGCCGGATTGTCGTGCACCGCATGGGTGACCCGTTGCGGTAACCCGGGGCGTGGTGTAGGTGTGAACGTGGGCGAAGGCGTCAGGGTCAGCGTTGGGGTGAGCGTGGGCGGCGGGTTGTAGGCAAAGTTCAGCGGTGAAGCCTCGGTCAACAATGCGCCTTGGGGTCCCAGTGCGCGCAAATAGGCGCTGTATTCTCCCGGGGCGAAGTTTTCCAGCGGCACACGGATTTCAAAAGGCGGTGGGGTGTGGACATATTCCCCCACGACCAGGCCGTTTTTGTCGCGCAACTGTAACTCGTAGCTGTCAATACGCGCGTCGGCCACTTCGCGCAAGGCGATCACGATCTCGTTGGCGTTCTCATCGATCGTGATGCCGTCAATGCCGATCGTCACCGGTGCAGGGGTCGGTGTGCGGGTTGAGGTGGGGCTGGGGGTGGGGGTGGGAGTGAGCAGCGGTGTGTAGACGAAGTTCACCGTATTGCTGCGTGCCAGGTTTTGTCCAGTGGCGCTTTGCGCGATGATGTAGATCGCGTATTCCCCTTCCGGCTTCAAATTCTCGGCTTTGATCTGGAGCGTATCGGAGGGGGGCAATGTGTAGACGTTGACGCGCAAATTAGTTTCCGCGTCCAACACGCTCACCTCCAATTGAGCGATCTGCTCCGCTGCGTTCATCTCCAAGTCTAGCGTGACGGTGTCTGACGCTTGGTCGTAACCGATGCTGTTGAGCGTCACCCCGACCGGAATAGCGGTCGCGGGGGCGTGTGTGGGCGTCGGGGTGGGGCGTACATAGGCGAAAGTGTACGACACTTTGTCAACCGCTTTGTCGCGTTCGTCCGGCCAGGAGATGATGTTGCCCTGGGCATCTAGCGCGCGCAGCTCCAAGCGCACCTTGCCGTCCAGTTTGCTTGCGGGGATGCTTACCGGCGAGCTGAGCGGTGCGGGCAAAATGACGCGGTCGAGCAATTGGTTGGTGTTCGCATCGAAAAAGTCAAAGCGATATTCGCTGATGGCCTGCTCCCCGTTGACGACCACTTCGACCGCGATCCGATCTTGCGCGATGTCCGCAGTCACGGAAAGGATTTCTAACTTGACACGGATCGGCGTGGGAGTGAGTGTGGGCGTGATCGGTGAGGTGTAATCACGCGGCACGTTGAAGGAGGTCACAGCAGAAAGCAGCGAGCCGTCTTCGAGCACAACGGTTAGGGTGGCGGTGTGCATTCCTGCGCTGGGGTAAAACTGACCGCTTGCCAGCCACTGGCTTTTGAGCGCGTCCATAATGTCTTGAAAGAGCGTATTTAGCTCGCCCTGACCGCCGATGGCGGAAAGACCGCCGGTCTGCGCCGCCATGCTGCGCAGCTCCGCCACGTTGATCCGCTGCTCATTAGTAGAAAGGCCGATGGTGTGGATCGGCACGCGCGCGTCCGGCTGGTTGGCGTAAAGCACCACGTCGTTGAAAATGTGCTGGCTGCACGGGTCACCGCCGAGCACTTCGTCCTGCCCGTCCGTAAAGAGGATAATGGCGCGGCGGCCTTGTGGTGCTTCGCTCATCATGCGAATGGCGGTGTAAGCGGCGTCATAAAGGCATGTGCCGCTCTTGTTGACAGGTTGTACTTCGCCAATGGCGTTGATGGCGCGGTTACGATCGTCGGTGAAGGGCTGCAAAATGTCTATGTTTTGGTTGAACCGCACGACGGCAAAACGCGCTTCTTCCGGCGCGTTGTTGATCGCCCGAATAGCTGCCTGGCGCATACTTTCTGCCGCGCCGCTCATGCTGCCGCTGGCGTCTAACACCAACGCGATATAAAAGGGCGTGGTGGGTTGCTCTACGGGCACATTTTCCGCGATCTCCCCGTCGTCTAACTGGATGCGTGCGGATTGGATGCGCGCGTCTTGTACCACACGTCCTCCCGCGTCCGTCAGCGTGAAGTACAGCCCGAGCTGCAATGCCCCATCTAGCTCTTGCAGCTCCGGATAATTGATGATCAATTGCGTGGGGGTTTGGGCGCGTGTGATACGCGGAAACGGTATACTGATGCCAAGTATCATGATCGTCAACAGCCAGAAGAAACGTTTTGCTCCAAACATGGCATCTCCTCGGTCGGTGTTCCCTGTGGGGTAGTGGTGCGTATTTTCGCTACGCTCTCGCCCCTCCACAAAAGCTGGACCTGTTCAACCCGCTACTGTTTCTTATTGTGCTATAGGTCAAGGGGATTATGCAAGCAATTGGTGCGGAAGGGTAGCGCCACGCTCTCACCGCCACAAAACTATCCAAGGTGCTCCCTTCTTCACCCCGATTTTTGTGAGCAGCTTTGGAATGTACGGCGTTTGCGGGTTTGCTGGCTATAATAGGTGCAAAACCGCGCACCAAAGGACATGAACGAGGGCAATTGTGGCTGACGAAACAATCCAAGATGTGCTCCACAAAGGTATCCAGGCTGCTCGTAGTGGCAATCGTGCTCTGGCGCGCCGCCTTTTGCAACAAGTGGCCGACCGGTCGCCGGACAATGAGCTGGCCTGGATTTGGCTGGCAACCGTCGCCGAAACCACCGAACAGCGGCGACGCTGTTTGGAACGTGTGTTGGAGATTAACCCCACCAACGAGCGCGCTAGAGAAGCGTTGGCACGTTTGCGGCGCGTGCCCCGCTCTGCACCGCCGCCCGCTTCCGATACGCTCGCTTCCCAAGCGGGGCCGC
>JALSSH010000100.1 GCA_026984385.1 Ardenticatenia bacterium
TTGCCCAAAGAAGACTTGTTGCCGATCTGGGTCGCTGTGTTGGCGCGGCGCGACGACAGCGGCACATTGGATATGGACGGCACGCTGCACATGATGCAGGCGGACGGAGAGAACGTGTGGCAGCGTTCCGCTGAAGAAACGTTGGTCTTGACGCGCCCGGAAGAAAGCATCTTCGCCCAAAAAATCCACCCACGCGACCTGACCACCTACCGACCGGTACGCATCCCGGGCTATGCGCTCAAGCGCTTGACCGACGCGCGCGGCGAAACATATTGGATTTTGAAGAATTTGCGCACGGACGCCTATTTGCGGCTCAACGCCGAGCAAGTCTTCCTTTGGGAACAAATGGACGGACAAGCCACCGTCCAAGACATTGCCGTCGCCTATATGCTGGAATACGGCAAATTGGCGATTATGGGGTTGTTGATGTTGCTGGAGCAATTGCAGCAAAAAGGCTTCATTGAGCCGTTGGTCAACGTCTACGGCGCGGCAGAGCAAAGCATCGCGCGGCGACGCGCCAACGTGCTTTGGCGACGGTTGGCACGCGGCGTGCTGAACGCCGAGTTCGCCATCGAGGGCATAGACGAACTGATCGCGCGCTCCTATCGCGCGGTGGGGCGTTTTCTGTTCTTGCCCGCCGTGCAGTGGGCGATGCTGGCAGTGATCTTGGTCGGGAGCGCGGTTTTCGTGGGAACACTGTTCGGTGTGGTGCAGCGGGACGTAGCGTTGTTGGGAGGGGCGGGCACACTGGTTGGCCTGGTGACGCTTTACGCGCTGCAATTTGTTACGCTGCTGATCCACGAGTGGTCGCACGCCATCGCCACCAAACACTACGGGCGCGAGGTGCGGCGCGGCGGTTTTCTGATCTATATGGGGATGCCCGCCGCCTTTGTGGACACGACCGATATCTGGATGGAGCCACGCCGTCCGCGCATCGTGGTGAGTTGGGCAGGGCCACACTCGGGCTTTTTCCTGGGCGGGCTGGCGAGTTTGCTTCTGCTGGTTGTGCCCGGGGCGTTTGCGCAAGGCGTGCTCTATCAATTCGCCTTCCTGACCTACCTCACCAGCATGATGAACCTCAACCCGCTGTTGAAGCTGGACGGGTACTACATCCTGATGGACTGGCTGGAAATTCCGCGCCTACGGGAAAAGAGCTTCGCTTTTATCGCCGGGCCGCTGCGCGAAAAACTGCGCAAACGCGAAAAATGGAGCCGCGACGAGGTGATCTTCACGGTCTTCGGGGCGCTGGCCGCGCTCTGGACGGCGCTCACCTTGGGGCTGCTGGCGTTGACGCTGGGCGGCTACGCCGTGAGCGCAGCGCGCACGACGGCGGGGCAAGTGATATTGGGCGCGCTGGCGTTGATTGTGGGCTACCGTGTGCTGAGCCGAGCGTTGCGCGCGCGTCGGCGAAAATGAGCGCGGGCGGTCGGTGAGCGCAGAGGGCGCGGCGCGCGGCCCACGTCGCAAATCACGGGCCGCGCGCCGCGCCCATCCCGCGCACGCACTCGCAAACGCACGGGGAAACTCCCCGCTACCCGCCCCCAGCGGGGCGCTCGGTTTCCACAAAGCGCACTTCGTAGATATGCGGCCAATGCTTGCCGGTCAGCCAGAAGGTATCCGTTTCCGGCTGATAGGCGATGCCGTTGAGCACTTCCTGGTCGCCCAACTCGGCGCGTTCTTCTTCTGTGAGCAAATTCGAGGCGTCAATCACGCCCACCACCACGCCGTTGGTCTTGTCAATCTGCAGAATATAGTCGGTTTTCCAGATGTTGGCGTAAACGTAGTCGCCCACACACTCCAGCTCGTTGATGTTTTGCACAATCGAGCCTTGCACAGTCACCAAGCCGCTGAAGATCAGCTCGAACGTTTCCGGATCGCGCACGTCCAAGAAAGGCGAGCCATCGCTCATATACAGATAGCGCCCGTCCGTGCACAGTCCCCAGCCCTCACCCTCATACTGAAACTGACCGAGTGCGTCGAACGTCTCGCGGTCATAAAGGAACGCCACGCCGCTTTTCCACGTAAGCTGGATCAACGTGTCGCCGACCAACGCCAATCCCTCGCCGAAATATTCCTGCGGCACGTCCACCGAGCGCAACACTTCGCCACTGGTCGGCTCTACCAGCCGCACCGAAGACGCCCCATAGCGCCCCGTACTCTCGTAAAGATACCCGTCGTAAAAAAGTAGCCCTTGCGTAAAAGCGTTGGAATCATGCGGATAGACGTTGAGCACCTGCGGCTCGAACCAGCGCACCTCGCCCGTGAGAGGATTGGCGCTCTGAGCATAGGTATCCCCCGCCAGCGTGACCAACAACACCATCGCCAGCAGCGCAAGCGTGCCGTGATAAGCTCGTTTCATCGGTTCTACACTCCCTCGCCTTCGGGTTGACTTAGTGCGAGCGGACGTGGAGCAGCGTCGCCGTGCTGGATCACCTCCAGTGCCTGGGCGTGCAACAGCCCGTTGGTTGCCACAACCGCGTCACCACGCCACATCGCCTCACTAACCCGTCCATCGTAATCGGTCACCGTGCCGCCTGCCTCCAAAACGCAGAGCATCCCCGCCTGCCCGTCCCAAGGTTGCAAGCCGCGCTCCCAATACACATCAAAACGCCCTGCCGCCACCCAACACAAGTCCAGTGCCGCCGCCCCGACACGCCGCACGCCTTGCACACGGCGCGCAAAATGCCCAAAGGTGGCGACGTTGTTGTCCTCCGCCGTCCAGCGATTATAGGGAAAGCCGGTCACGACCAATGCCTCGGCCAGGTTGTCTACCCGGCTGACCCGTAACCGCCGCCCGTTGAGCGTCGCGCCGCCTTCCCGTTGCGCTTTGAACAGCTCATCGCGCATCGGGTCATAGACGACACCCAACAACGGTTGCATATCCGGTCCCGAAAGCGCCAAGCTGACCGCAAACACCGGAAAACGATGGGCAAAATTCGTCGTGCCGTCCAACGGATCAACGTACCAATGATAGGGCGTTTTTTCCATGGGTGGGCCATAGCCGCCGCCTTCTTCCCCGACGATATGGTGCTCGGGGAAGGCTTTTTGCAGCGCCTCGACGATCAACTGCTCGGAGGCACGGTCGGCTTCAGTGACCAAGTCAATGAGAGTTTGTTTGTGGTCAAAAGTGCGCGGGCGCTCGAAGTAGTACCGCAAAAGAGCACCGGCTTGGCGCGCAATATGTTCGGCGATATGCAGCGCTTCGGTCATAGGCAAAGTATCTGACATCGTGCGTCCTTCGTGGATGATGGTGCTATATCGTGGGCGCATTATACCGCACAATCGAGGTGGGGGGACGAGGACGTCTGGCGCGGTTGCCTACCTTCTTTTTTCGACAAGCTGACCACTACCGTTATAATGACTGCCCACGAAGACAGTGTGTAACGCCTGCGGCAATACTAAACGATCTGATGGGGGACTGTATGACGACAACTGCTCAATCCCCAACACCGCCAGCCGCGCCTCCGCGCGCTACTACATGGCGCATGCGGCTGTGGCCGGTGGTACAAGGGATGCTCATTCCGGCACTTTCCGTGCTAACGGCGGTGTTGGTCGGCTCGTTTCTAATTTTGTTGGACGGGCGCGACCCGATCACCGCATTTGAAGGTTTGGTCGAGGGGGCATTCCTCGAACCGCGCGGCTTGTTGGCGACTTTTCGCAATATGACGCCGCTCATTCTTTCCGGCCTGTCGGTCGCTTTCGCCTTCAAAAGCGGGCTTTTTAATATCGGTGTGCAAGGACAATTGATCCTCGGCTCGGTGGTGGCGGCCTGGGTTGGCTTTGCGGTCAAGGGACTGCCGCCGGTGTTGCATGTGACGCTGGCAATCCTCGCGTCGGTGCTGGTTGGGGGGCTGTGGTCGGCGATTGCGGGCGCGTTGAAAGCGTATGCCGACGCACACGAGGTGATCACAACGATCATGCTCAACTACATTGCCGCGCAATTCGCGGGCTGGCTGATCTCTACCGGCAGCGATGGCTCGCGCTCGGGGCCGCTTGCCAGTCCGGAGTCGGTGCAAGACGCCATCGCACGCACGCCGAACATCCTCTCCAGCGCTGAACTGCCCGTGATCTATCGCGTGCCGCCCAACTTCGATCTGCACGTCGGGATTTTCATGGCGATTGTGGCCTCGATCTTGATCGCGTTCATGCTCTACCGCACCACCTTCGGCTTTCAGCTCCGCATGACCGGCTATAACCCGCACGCGGCGCAATATGCCGGCGTCAACGTTAAGCAGGTAACCATCGCCACGATGTTTATCGCGGGGTGCTTGGCCGGGTTGGCGGGGGGCATCCAAACGCTGGGCGTGAACCAC
>JALSSH010000101.1 GCA_026984385.1 Ardenticatenia bacterium
CGCGCTGGCGTCGCGCCCGGTGACGAAAAACTCTTGTCCGGCGACGAGTACCGTCATGCGGCTGTAGACCAGGCTCGGGCCACTGTAGACCGGCAGGCCGTCCAGCACCACGCGCACGCGGCACGGTTCGAGCGTGGGGGTGGGCGTGGGCGTGCCCGGCGGGAGCGGCGTAGCCGTCGGGATGATCGGCGTGGCGGTCGGCGGCAGCGGCGTGAAGGTGGGCGGCTGGGTGGGCGGAAGCAGGCTGCCGACCGGCGTTGGGCTGGGCGGCGCCAGCGCGATCCCGACGTTGGCGCAATTGCCCAGCGCGTCTGTGTACGGGGCGCTGATCCAGCCGATGCGCCCGTTAACCAACACTTGCCACCAGGCGCTGGGGTAAAGTTGCCGTCCTAAGATGGGCACTTCTTGGCCCAAGCTGAGCTGATCGATCACGTCGTAGTTGAGGCCCGGGCCGTAGCGCACGTTCAGCCGCCCGACCGTCACCCGTGCGCGGCACGGCCCTTCGGTGGGGGAGGCGGTCGGCACCAGGATCGGCAGGGTGGCGAGCGGTGTAGGGGTGGGGGTGGGGGCCTGCACGGTGAGGGTCAGCGTAGCCGGGTCGCTGCGCACCATGCCGCGCCAAGCGACCACCTGCAGCGTATATGTGCCTGCGCGCGTCGGTCGCCAGGCGAGCAACACCTGCAGCTCGCGGTCGCCCGTTTCCAAGTTGGGCGAGGCCTGCGCCGCGACGATTTGCCCTTCGGCCTGCAACTCAACGCGCGTCACGCCGATCTCGTCGCGCGCCAGCGCGTGGATAAGCACGTCTTGGCCCATCGGCACGAGCGCGCCATCTTCCGGAGCAAGCACGGTGACGCTCGGCTTGCCGGTGACGGCGACGGGCGTGGGCGAGACTTCTTGCTTTTGGCCGGTGGTCAGGTTGCACGCCGAAAGGAGCGCTACGGCAAAGCCGAACGCGATCCAGGTGAGCAGGCGCGGCCATTGCGCGCGACGACTGGCAGGCATACGGTCCCCTCCCGTGATGTGTTAAGCGATGGAATACCCCCTTTCAGTCTATGACGGAAGGGGCAACGGCGTCAACTGCGCACAGCGGGGGCCGCGCTTGGCGGCGGGCAAGCGTGGCCCAAGCGTCGGGCGGCTACTCGGCGGGGGTGGGCGGTGGCGCGCCGTAGTCCGTGATCTCGTTGCGTAGCTCGGTATAGGAGATGGGCGCGGAGTCGGCCAGCAGGTGCGCCAAGCCGTCGAACTCCACCACAATCACCGTCTGCACACGCGGATCGCCGACCTCAGCGCCGAAGGCGCGCTCTAGCGCGGCGGTCAGCTCTTCGCTGGCGACCCCGACGATGTAGTCCCCGGGCCGGTCTGCTTGGCGGACGCGCTCCACCGTCTCCCAATCGTCTTGAAGCGCGCGTTGCAAGCGCGCTTCGAGCAGCTCGGGCGTATCTTGGGCGGATGTGCTGAGCGCGATGAAGGTCATAGGCGGGAAGGGGCCGAAGTCGTAGCGGTCGCGGATGGCGGCGAGGATTTCGCGCTGCTGGGCCATGCAGTCGGCGCAGGTGCTGGTCAGCGTGTGGAGCATGATCCCGTTGCCCAGATACTCGCTGAGGGTGTGTTGCTGACCGTCGCTGGTGGTGAAGGGCAGCGTGAGCCACTCGGCGGGCTGGACGTAGTCCTCACGTGGCACGACCGTTCCGAGTGCGCCCCAGTCGCGGGTGGGCCAGGGGGTGTTGCTGGGCGTGGGGGTGCGGGTGGGTGCGGAGAGGGTAGGGGCGTTTTCCCAGGCGGTGGGCCAGGGCGTATTGGTGGGGCGGAGCGCGGCTTGAGCGGTTTGGGTCGCTTGCTGAGCGTAGACGCGCGCGGCGTCTAGTTGGGAAGGCGTGTCGGCGGGTTCGCTGCCGCAGGCGCTGAGCGTCAGGGCGGCGAGCAGCAGGAGAAACGCGGCGAGCGTCACGGTGTTTCGCATAGTCAATACCTCGCTGATGATGTGATGACCCACCCCCAAGTGTACGGCGGAAACACTACGCGAGGCAAATCGGAGACTTGCTGTCTTTCCAACGCGGCGGGCCTTGCGCTATACTCCGCGCACTGAATAAAGGGGTAAATTGCTGATATGAACACATCGAGCCGCATACGCTGGGCGTTGGTCGGCGTTTTTGTGTTGCTGGCGGGCTTTTACAGTTGGCGCACGCCGCCGCTCGAAGCGCCGGACGAAAGCACCCATCTGGCGATGGTGGACTACGTGGCGACGCACGGCGGCCTGCCAGTGCAACGGCGCGGCGAACGCACGCTTTGGGCGCAAGAAGGCAGCCAACCGCCGCTTTACTACATGCTCGGCGCGCTTTTGATCGCCCCGATCGCGCGCGACGATTTGCCCGAGCTATTGGCGGCGACCAATCCACACGCGCGGATCGGTGTGCCGAAGACAGCGGAGATCGCCAACGCCAACGTCTACTTGCATCCCCCCGACGCGGATCGCTGGAGCGGGGCACTCTTGGCGTTGCAGGTGTTGCGTGCCTTCAGCGTGGCGCTGGGGGCGCTCACGGTGTGGACGGTGTACGGCGTGGCGCGGCTGGCTGCCCCGCGTGACCCTTGGGTAGCGCCATTGGCCCAAGCGCTGACCGTTTTCACGCCGACCTTTGTTCATATCAGCGCTTCGGTTAACAACGACAACCTGATCGTCGCGCTGGCGACGGTAGGGTTGGCGCTGATTTTGCGGAGCGCACGAGAGGGAGTAAGCGGTCGGCGGGCGTGGGCGCTTGGCGCGGTGTTGGCGCTGAGCACGTTGGCGAAGTTGGGCGGCTGGACGTTGTATCCGCTGGCCGCCCTGATGCTGCTCTGGCGCTGGCGCAAGGGGGACGCGCTGCGCGATCTGGCGCGTGTGGCGTTGATCGTCGCGCTGAGCTGGGGCGCTTTGGCCGGCTGGTGGTACGGGCGCAATGTGGCGCTTTACGGCGAGTTTTTCGGCCTGCAAACCATGCTGGATATTTTCGGCAGGCGCAAGCTGGGGTCTGTTTGGGATTTGCTGGGCGAGTTTGAGGGCTTCCGCGTCTCATATTGGGCGGTCTTCGGCTGGTTTAACGTGCGGGTACACGGCGCGTTTTACGCCTACGCCGATCTTTTCGCGCTGGCCGCTGCGGTGGGCGTGGGTGTGTACGTGTGGCGACGGGTGCGTGCGCGCGCGTGGGACGCGCTGATGCCGTTGGCGCTGCTGATCGCGTTTGTGGGGCTGGTGGCGCTGGGCGTGATGCGCTGGACGTGGCAAACTTCCGCTTCGCAGGGGCGTTTGCTCTTTCCGGCCATCGGTGCGGTGAGCACGCTGACGGCCTTAGGCGTTCGCACGCTAACGCTGCCGCGTCGGGAAGCGGTCGCCGCGCTGTTGCTCGCGCCGTTTGCGTTGGTGACGCTGAGCGTTCCCTTGCGCGATCTGCCGCGCGCCTTCGGCCCCCCTCCCACCGTCGCGGAGCTGCCCGCCGACACGACGGCGGTGTACGCGCGCTGGGACGGGATCGAGCTGCTCGGCTATCGGGTGGAAACGCGGGCGGTGTACCCGCAGGGCGCGTTGCGCGTGACGCTCTATTGGCGGGCGACCGCGCCGCCCGCAAGCGACTATAGCCTCTATCTGCATCTTTTCGGGCGGGATATGCAGCAGATCGGCGCGTTGGATAGCTACCCGGGTGGGGGGAGTTTGCCCGCGCGGGCGTTGCCGACGGGCCGGATCGTGGCGGATCGCTACGTCATTCCGCTGGACGCTGCCGAGGCGCTTGCGCCGAGCGCGCTTAAGCTGCAGGTGGGCTGGTGGGACTACGCCGAGCGTGCCTATTTGCAAGCGACCGACGCGGAGGGGCGCGCATTGCCCAGCGTGCTATTGGACGTGGGCAAGCTGGTTGACCCGCTGGCCGAGCCGCCGTCCGCTGAGCACTCCATTGAGGCGACCTTCGGCGACTTTGCGCAATTGCGGGGCTGGTCGTTGAGCGCGGAGCGCGTGGTGCCCGGGGGGGTGCTCGATGTGCGGTTGTTGTGGTTGGCGACGGGGTCGTCCGCGCGGGACTGGACGGTTTTTGTGCATGTGCTGGACGCCGCAGGTGAGCCGCTCGCGTTTGGGGATGCGCCGCCAGTCGGCGGGCAGTACCCCACCGCGCTTTGGGAGGCGGGCGAGTGGGTGGAGGATGGGCATACACTGCGTTTGCCCGACGATATACTGACAGGGGCGTATGCGGTGTGCGTCGGGTGGTACGATCCGGTGACGTTCGAGCGTGCGCCGTTGCGCTCAGTGCGCGGGAAATTTTTGCGCTCCACAACCGACA
>JALSSH010000102.1 GCA_026984385.1 Ardenticatenia bacterium
CCTTTGTTGGCATAGCGTCTTCCTACTCGATACATTTTCCCGTTGAGTGACGGGAAGTATACCCGCCTCGGGGGAGAAATTCAACGGGCATGCTTCTCCGGGTGCCTGACTTGCCCCGCCTGTGCTCTTATAGTATGCTGACTATGAAGCACAAGCACGTATTTTCCCCTCAATCAACCACGGGCGAAGGACAGCAGGCGGGGGATAGAAGAGGAGTTGAGCCGTATGGCGTTGCTAAGTTTGTTGCGCACGGTGACGCTGTTTAACGGCCTTTCCGACGAGCAGCTCCAGCGCTTGGTCGCGATCAGCAAAGAGGAAGTCTTCAACGCCGGTGATGTGATCGTACAACAAGGGACCTCGGGAGATAAGCTCTATGTGATCACCGAAGGGCAAGTGGAAGTGCGCGTGCGCCCCGCACCAGAGCAAGCCGAACGTTTGGAACTCTATCTGGGACGCGGACAACTCTTCGGCGAAATGGCGCTGCTGGATGAAGGGCCACGCTCGGCAACGGTACGATGCTGCCGCGACCACACCACCTTACGTTCAATCTACGCCCAGGCTTTCAATGCGTTGTGCAACACCGATACGGCTATTGGCTATGTAGTGATGCGCAACATCGCGCGAGACCTGTCCTTCAAGCTCCGTCATCGCAACCAGGTTCTGGGACATGATGCGGAATAGACGGGGGGCAACGAGGAATGCACCGATGATGACTTACAAAGTGAGCTACGTTGTGATCGGTGGAGAATATCCAGGCGCTATCGTCAACGAACTCAAACGCCCACAAGTCGGCGATCATATTGAGATCGGGCACGTCACTTTTGAGGTGGTCGAGGTGCAAGAGGTCGTGCCGCCTCGTGGCGACTTTGCGTTTCTTCACGCTACGGTCAAGCCGGTGAAACCCGTTTCCGCCGCCGAGGGCGAAAACGCCTAGGTTCTGTTGGCAATTCAGCGTAGCCAGACGAAAACGCTGACAAATTGGACCAACCAAAATGAGGAGAGCATGGCGCTATCCGACACTCAGTTTCAAGCGCAAGGAATTGACCAGGCCGTTTACGAGCACATAGATTTTGGTGCCGAAGCACTGCTTCGATGAAACGCTGGCATCGGGCCTCCTCTCTCCTTCTTGATCCACTCCCCACCAAATAGTTCCTTGAGAAATTTCGGCTCTTGTGGAATAGTTGTCAGGGGCATGGCCTCGGTCTTTATTTGTTCCTATTTTCCACTTGACCCGATCCCGTCCCCGAATTTTCAAAATGCCCTGATGGTGCGCTGAAAGGCGCACAGCGACGCGCCCGATCCAATACAAATGACCGAGTATGGCTCGCAACTTCAAGGCAATACGTGACTGATTTCGTAACAGGAGGGAATGAATGCTAACACTAGCGGACGAACGTCAGCGCCGCTTGGTTATGGATTCGCTCTGGCTGGGTTTGGTCGGGGCGGTGGCGGCGCAGATTTTCATCTTTTTGCTCGACCTGGCCCAAAAGTGGCTGCTCGACGGCCTCGCCGGATATGTTCCGCCCGGGCTGCCGCACGAAGGCGGGCAACTGGCAGAGATCATCGGCGCGCATGGTTTGTGGCTCATTCCGGTGGTAACGACGTTCGGTGGGTTGATCTCCGGCTTGTTGGTTTACAGCTTTGCGCCGGAAGCCGAAGGACACGGCACAGACTCGGCGGTCAAGGCATTTCATCAGATGGGCGGTTTTATTCGCGGACGTGTTCCTCCGCTCAAGACGATTGCTTCGGCCATCACCATCGGTTCGGGCGGCGCTGCGGGGCGTGAGGGGCCGACTGCGCTCATTGCAGCGGGCATCGGCTCGATTTACGCTACCGTGCGCAAACGTTCGGACGAAGAGCGCCGCTTGCTGGTGCTGATCGGCATTGCTGCGGGGCTTTCGGCCATCTTTCGCACACCTATCGGCGCGGCGATCTTTGCTATCGAGGTACTTTATGAAGATATGGAGTTTGAGACCAACGCGCTCCTTTACGCTTTGCTCGCCTCGGTGATCGCTTACACGGCTAACGGCGCGATCGTCGGCTGGGAGCCACTCTTTGAAGTGCCGGACGTGGGCGTGGAGCATATCTCCGAATACATCGAATATGCCGCGCTGGGTATTTCCGGCGGTGTAGTGGCGACCTTGCTACCCATGGTTTTTTACGGAGCGCGCGATCTTTTCGAACGTATCCCCACCCCCCCCCATATCAAGCCCGCTATCGGGGGATTGTTGCTCGGATTGCTGGCAATGGCTTTGCCCCAAGTGCTCGGCGGCGGTTACGGCTGGATTCAGATGGCGATGAACGGCAACGGGCAAATGACGCTCACGCTGATGCTCATTCTGGTTTTTGCCAAGATGTTGGCGATGGGCTTGACCGTTGGGTCGGGTGGCTCTGGCGGCGTCTTTGCGCCGAGCTTATTTGTCGGCGCGATGTTGGGCGGCATGTTGGCCGCTGTCTTCAATCAGCAACCCGCCGCGCTGGTAGTGGTGGGGATGGCGGCGGTTTTCAGCGGCGCGGGCCGTGTGCCGATAGCCACGCTCTTCATGGTCACCGAGATGACCGGCGGCTATCATTTGCTGGCGCCGGCGGCGTTGGTGGTCACGCTCAGTTACTTTACCCAAGTGACGCTTTCCGGCAAGCTCAAATATCACAGTCTGTACGAAGCACAAGTGCCCACACGCCAGCCCCGCGACGTGGATTTGCTGGAGGGGGTGATCGTCGGCGACGTGATGACGCGCGACTTTGACGCCGTGCCCCATACCATGACACTACCGGAGTTGGCGCACGAATTTGAGAGCACCCACCATCACGGTTTTGTCGTCTTGGACGACGAAGGGCTGCTTTACGGTATCGTGAGTTTGGGTGATATCGAGCGCGCCGTGATGGACCCGGATTTTGAGCAAAAAACCGTGGCCGATATTGCCACGCCAGCGGACAAAATGGCGCTCGGCTATCCCGACGAGACGGTCAGCGCGGCGTTACGACGCATGGGCACGCGGCGGGTTGGGCGGTTGCCTATTGTGGAAGGGCCAGGCTCACGTAAAGTGGTCGGGGTGTTGCGGCGGCAAGATATTGTGGAAGCCTACGAGCGCGCCATGCACAACCGCAAAGACATCAGCGTTCGCCTCCGCGAGCTGCGTGAAGCTCACGAAGGGAAAGTGCGCGTACTGGAATTTTCCATTTCCAAGAAAAACGCGCTGGCAAGCAAAACCGTTCGCGAGATCGGCCAGGCCTTGCCCGACGATTGTATCCTGGTCTCGATCCGTCGCGGCGATACGGTGATCATCCCGCATGGGGATACCATTGTCCAGAACGGCGATCATCTGGTGGCCTTGGCGAGCTTGGATTGTGTGCCGGAGATCGAGCAATATTTCCAAGGCGAGGTGGAAACCCTCGACGCTTAATCTTTGCCCGCCAACACGATCACGCGCCGGCGGATATGTTCGGCCAGAGCGTCATAGTCTTCTAGCGTGGCTTTTGCGGGCAACCGTGCGGCCACGTCTATCGCCTCACCGACACGCACGGTCAACGGGCGCGGTTTGGGGAATTTGCCGCCTTTGGGCAAAGCCTCTGCCGCGCCCTGTATGCCAATCGGCACAACCACCGCGTTGGCTCGATGCGCGATCTTCACAAAGCCGGACTTAAAGGAGCGCACCCGCCCATCGGGGCTGCGCGTGCCTTCCGGCGCTATCAACAAAATACGCCCGCTTTGGATGCCGCGTAGCAATGTCCGCACAGCGCGAATATCGCGCAAGTCGCGGTCAAGTGGGATAGCGCCGCAACTGCGCAAAAACCACGCCAGCCACGGCTTTTGGAAAAGTTCTTTTTTGCCGGGCATAAGCACGCGCCGCATTACGCGCTCTCCCACGCAAAGCGCAATAGCGGGCACGTCTAAATGGCTGCTGTGGTTAAAGACGACGATGGCCGGACGGATTTGGGTTGCAATATGGGCGATTTGCTGCGCGTCTTTTTCACAACGTAAGCGGAAGTAGAAGCGATACACCAGCTCCACAGGCATACGCCCCGCGCGCAATACCCACAGTTTGGGCTGAGGTAACGAATCTTGCATAACGCCTTATATCTCCGCACATAAGCTCAGTTTCCCGTCATTGTAGCGCATGACGCGAAATATGCGGAGTGTCGGACGGACAGATTCGCCCCCTTCTGGAAGACCTTTCCCAACTTCTGACTTTGGCGGGGGGAATATTCTAAAATCTGAGGTGAGTTTTTGTAGAGTAAGGGAACACCTGCGAGCCTCTGTTCCCCACCTGGTGCGTACCCCTAAAAACGC
>JALSSH010000103.1 GCA_026984385.1 Ardenticatenia bacterium
CCACTCCTACAATGACAACAGTCCCGCCCCTGTAGCTCAGCGGACAGAGCAACTGCCTTCTAAGCAGCAGGCCGGGGGTTCGAATCCCTCCAGGGGCGCAGCAGAAAAACAAAAAACCCGCTCGACGGCGGGTTTTTGCGTTTCAACAACGGGGCGGGCAAAACTTACGAGGAAACAATAGCTTCGTACAACGCCTGGGTTTCCGCTTCCGGCTTGCGGCCTTCAGCCTTAAGCTGCGCCACCAGCTTTTGATAGTGGGCGGCGGCTTCGCTACGACGGCCCAACTTGGCGTAAAGTTGCATGATTTGGCGGTGTACCGGCTCGTAGAGGTCATTTTCTGCCACGGCACGCAACAACAACCCCAATGCGTGCTCCGGACGTTCCCGCTCCAGATGAATGCGCGCCATCTCGCTCAGAGCCTCTAGATAGCCGATCTGGTAGTCGGTACGACGCTGCAAAATCCAATTGTTGTTGTGCCCTTGCAAAAACGGCCCTTTGTAAAGGTCAATGGCGTGTTGCCAAAGTGTTGCGCGCTCTTGTTCGTCCGTCGAAGCACGCCCGCGCACCAACGCCCCCGCAAAGTCCATGATGTCATAATAGATCGAGACATCCGGATTGATGCGGTAATATCCGTTCTCGTGCACCAACACGTCAAACTGTAGTGCTTTGTGCAAGCGCCGCTTGGTGACATGAAAAACGTTGACCGCCTGGTCATTTTCCAGCTCCGGCCAAAAGGCCTGGCAAATTTCCGAGCGTGTGACCACCGGACGGTCCAGCGCAAAGAAGAAAAGCAAGCGTGGCAAATGTCCTTCCCACACATCAATCGGCGTGCCGTTCACCACCACGCGCCCGGGGCCGAGCGCGTAAACGTCGAGGTGTATTTTCCCCTCCATAGTCGGCAAGCCGTAAAAATTCTCGGTGACCAGTTCACTATCTCGCAAAATGACCGCGCGGCGCTGCGCAATAAGAGACACCCAGGGCAGGCGGGGCAATGTACGGCTGTTGATGACAAGTTGGCAATGTTGGGGCAAGCGCAAAATCATCTGCTCGATCAGCGCTTGGATGTCGTCCGCGCCATCTGTGCGGTCGTACTCGTCCAAAATCAACAAAAACGGCTCGTCGCTCAGCTCGGCAATATCCGCGACAAGTGCTTCGTACAGGGCGGTCAAGTTCACATCCCCTGCCCCAACCCCAAAGTAGGCCTGGTTCAAATGCCGGCCAAAGATCGGGCGTTGACTGGCGAGATCGTGGGTCAAGCCCGTGAGGAACGACGACACGTTCACGTCGTCCGGCCCCATCGCGTAATAGAAAACCGGCATGGGGGAAGCAGCTATAAGATACGCTACTAAAATAGAACGATAACGGCTGGCAGGTTCGAGCAAAACGGCCTGCCCCCCTCGGCTATGCCGTTCAAAGGCTTCGTAGGAGGCTTGGATCAAGCTGTTGAGTTCCATGGACCATTCCTTAGTATCTGCCTAGCACTTGAGTCAGTTTGAGTATAGACCATCCACTCTGATAAGGCAAGGATTAATGAGACGGTATCCCTAATTTATGGGCAAAAGAAACCGAGCATTAGCATAAATCATTATGCGCCATTCAGGAAAAAACGAGCAAATCTGAAACTTATCTGAATCTGTGGGCCAAAACCTATCCCGCTATTGTGGGGAGGGCCAAGATGTGCTAATTTGTCTATAGAACTGGCGAAAGTGCGCCAAACCCTTTACACTCGCACAAACTTTCTGCTACTATTCTGCACGCGAAGACGGAAAAAGCGAGCAAGGCCTATGTTTAAGACAGCGCGCAATTTAATCGCACTTGGGATCGGACTCGGCACCAGCGCCGTGGTGGGTTGGTTGCTGCTGAAAGAAAGCAAACGCCAAGAACAAAAAGGCGGCGAAGTAAAAGTGCGTTCGCAGCGCGGCTCGCCGGAAGCCGAAAGCCTGCCGGCGATTAAGCTCCCGCTAGAAGCACTCGCAGAAGCGGAAGCAAGCGCCCCCACTCAACCGGACGCCGAGCCGGACGACTTCACGCAGATCAACGGCATCGGCCCACGCTACGCCGAGGCCCTACTCAAAGTAGGCATCACGCGCTTTGAGCAACTGGCCGCTCAAACGCCTGAAGCGCTGTCCGAGTTGCTCGCGCCGCACACGCGCGTGCGTGCCGAGCGCATCGGTGACGACGACTGGATCGGCCAAGCTGCCCGTTTGGCACAACAATAAAAGCACACCATGAACCCTACACCCTCCGAAATTACCTTAGACCAAAAAAACAACGTTCTCGTCATCTCGTGGGCAGACGGGAAAACCTGTCGCTATCCGGTAAGCAAGCTGCGCATGGCCTGCCCGTGCGCCGAATGTCGGGGTGGGCACGAAAATATGGGCAAACGCGGCGATCCCGACAATTTGCTGGAACTCCAGCCTCCGCGCGCTTACCAGATCGAACAACTCGAACTGGTGGGGAATTATGCCCTCCAGCCCATTTGGGACGACGGGCACGATTCGGGCATTTATACCTGGGAATACCTTTACCGTTTGTGCCCGAAGGAGGCTCATGATGCTTGATCACGTACCAGGAGACCCACTCTTGTTTCGGGGTGAGTTCAACACGCTGCGACAAGAGGCTATGCAGCTTTTTGAAGAGAGCCTGAGCAGCGGCAACGAGGCCGCGCTCGTAGCCTTCATTGAGCGGCAACTGGCCCAAAACCCGCCGCCACTCTATTTGTTGCACCAGATCGCTGATGAACTGGAAACGCACCTGTTGGCACTGCGCGAACATCATTTCGACGTGCGTGAGCGGGTGGTCGCCACGCTACGAGAGCACTACAGCATAGACCTAACCCCGCTGACCCCCACCGACCGGCTCGACGCCTATCACCGCCTTCAGATCGACGAGATCATGGCCTATATTCGGCAACAAGACCCGACTCTAGAAGCAGAAGACGCGGCATTGTTGCGCCAGTTGGTTGCCGCCTCGTTGGAGATGGCCGCCCATCTACACCGCGACATTGCGATCACCGATCGGGTCTATACTATGATCATGGATTGGTTGGAAGGCCTGAGCGCTACGCTGATACGCCAACTTTGGCCGCCACACAACGCCTTCCTCTATGAAAGCGAGCACACCACGCGGCACTAGTCCGCGCACTGTGAGCAAAAAACCAGGCCGGCGCGTTTATGCGGCGGCTTCTCTTTTTTAGCCAGTCTCCAACAAATCGCCCAAGGGGAAAGGATTTGACATGAGCGACAAGGCCTACGCGCCCTATCTCGACGAAATACTCATTGACAGCGAAACGCTCCAGAAACGCATCCGCGAACTAGGGCAAGCCGTCAGTGTGGATTACGCCGACACCAAAGATTTGCTGCTCATTTGCGTGCTCAAAGGCGGCGTGATGTTCCTCACCGACCTGATGCGCCATATTGACGTGCCTCACAGCATTGATTTCCTGGCGATCTCCAGCTATGGTACAGGCGCGCGCGTTTCGTCCGGCAGGGTGCGGATTGATATGGACTTGCGCCAGGACATCGCGGGCAAGCATATATTGATCGTGGAAGACATCATAGACAGCGGACACACGCTCAACTACATTCTCAATATGCTCGCTACACGTGAACCGGCCAGTGTGCGCATCTGCGCGCTGCTGAGCAAACCCAGCCGCCGCGAGGTTGATATCCCGATTGACTACATCGGCTTTGAGATTCCCGACAAGTTCGTCTTCGGCTACGGGCTGGATCTCGACGAACGTTTCCGCAACTTGCCCTTTGTGGGCGTCGCCAAACCCAACGTACAGTTCGAGGACTAGCCGTGCGCTCACCAACCCACCCCGAACGTCCGCTACTCTGGCATCCATGCGTGGCTGCGCTCCGCGAAATGGTATCGGCAGACGACGAAGTCTACTTGGTAGGCGGCGTGGTGCGTGACGCCTATTTGCGCCGCCCCAGCCGCGATATTGACCTCGCTACCGCCGAAGACGGGCGACGGCTGGCGCGTCGCATTGCCGACCATTTCGGCGGCGCCTACTACGCGCTAGACCCCGAGCGCGGCATCGGACGCGCGATCATCACGTGTGAGCCAAACGAACAAGCGCCGATCACGGTTGATGTAGCACGCTTTCGGGGGCCGGACTTGCTCACGGACTTGCAGGGCCGCGATTTCACGCTCAACGCGATGGCCGTGCGGCTGGGCGGCGATCTGCACGCGATCATAGACCCACTGGGAGGAATGGCCGATATCGAAGCAAAACGCTTGCGCCAGTGCACAGCTCACGCCATCGCCGAC
>JALSSH010000104.1 GCA_026984385.1 Ardenticatenia bacterium
GCCTCCGCCGAGCGCCTCCGGCAACGAAGACGCATCCGCGACCAGCGCGGGCGTGCCGCAAGCCAGCGCTTCCAACACCGGCAGCCCGAAGCCCTCAAACACCGAGGGATAGACCAACGCTTCCGCCGCGTTGTACCACAAGGGCAACTCGTCGGCGGGCACGTAGCCCGGCATGTGCACGCTTTCGCCCAGTTTGAGCTGTTCCAACGTGTCGAAAATCTCGTCGGCCATCCAACCGCGCGCGCCCGCCACCACCAAATGCATCTCGGCGCGGTCGCAGGCGGGCAATTGGGCATAAGCGCGCAACAACACGGGTAGATTTTTGCGCGGTTCTAGCGTGCCCACAAAGAGCAAAAATCGCTTGGGCAGCCCACGCCGCGCCCGAAAAGCGCGCACCGCCTCGACGGGCTGAGGCGTAAAGCGCGCGCTCACCCCGGGCAAAGCTACGTCAATTTTATCAGGCGCAATGCCGAACGTCTGCGCCAGGTCTTGCGCAGTGCTGCGGGAGATGGCGATCACGCGCCGCGCCCGCGCACAAGACCAGTGCGTCAGCAAGCGTAAGTACAGCCGCCGCGCCGCAGGCAGACGTTGCGGGTAGTGTACAAAACTCAAGTCATAGACGGTGACCACACTCGGCGTCGGGTTGAGCAACGGCGAGACAAAGGCCAGCGCGTGTAACAACGCCGGACGCTCGCGCGCTAAAGCCAGCGGTTGCGCGATTTGCTCCCACGCGATACGGCGCAGCGGTGCACTGGTATCCCAACGGGAACGGCATACCCGCATACGCGGATGGGCGGGCAAATGCGCTTGCGCACCCACAAAAACCGTGTAGCCCAGGGAGGGATCGGCTTCCGGCAGCGCGCGCAGCAAGTTGGCGATATAGCCGTTGATGCCTGCGCTGCGGTAGCCGCTTTGCGCGGTGAGCAAGTGAGCGTTCAAGGCGATATGGTGCGCGGTTGTTTGCATGGCGCGGATTATACCAGAAACCGCTTGTCACAGGCGCGACGCTTCGCCGAAAAGCCGGAACGCTTGCCAAGGCGCGAAGTGCGGAGAGGCGGAGCGGTGGCACGTTAGCGCTTTTTCTTGCTTTTGCCCTGTTTTTGCCGCGCGTCTAGGATCACTTGGAAGGGGTCGGCCCCGGGCTTGATCAACACGCGCCGTGTGCGTCCCCCTGGACGCAACGGCCCGATGATGCCCAACTCGTGCATCAGGTCAATCAGGCGGGCCGCGCGGGGGTAGCCCAACCCCAAACGTCGCTGGATTAACGAGGCGGAGGCTTCTCCCTCCTTTACCACCAGCGCGATCGCGTCTTCTAACATCGGGTCGGTTTCGGCGAGCACCTCGCGGCGCGTCATGCCGCGTTCCCAGGGGGCGATACCCGGTGCCTGCATCGCGCCTTCGGCGATTTGGCGTTGATGCCATTCTTTCCAATAGCGTACCACGCCCTCGACCTCTTCGTCGGAAACGTAGCAGCCCTGGATACGGCGCACGCCGGAGGCGTCCGGCGCCAAAAAGAGCATGTCGCCGCGCCCCATCAACGTTTCCGCGCCGACTGTGTCCAGAATGACGCGCGAATCTACGCCGGAAGCCACCGCAAACGAGATGCGCGCAGGGAAGTTGGCCTTGATCAGCCCTGTGATCACGTCCACGCTGGGGCGCTGGGTCGCGAGCATCAGATGAATGCCGACGGCGCGCGCCATTTGCGCTAACCGCGTAATCGTGCGCTCGGTTTCGTCCGGACGCTGCATCATCAGGTCGCCGATCTCGTCAATGACCACCACGATATACGGCAACCGTTCGTGTTTACGGCGTCGCCCCAGTGAGGCGTTGAACGTTTCCAGGTTGCGGGCGGCTTCTTTTTCCAACAATTTGTAACGCCGCTCCATTTCCCGGGTCACCCAGCGCAACACGCCGATAATGCGGTCGAGTTCGGTTTCCACCGGTCCCAGCAGATGCGGCAAGCCGTTAAAGCGGCTCAGCTCGACCATTTTCGGGTCAAGCAACACCAAGCGCACTTTGTCCGGCAGGTTGTTGACCACCAGCGCGGTCGTCATAGAAGCCAGCATAATTGACTTGCCCGAGCCGGTTGTGCCCGCGATCAGCAGATGCGGCATGGAGGCCAGATCGGTGACAAACGGCGTACCGGATACGTCCCGACCCAAGGGCAACGCCAACGGCTTTTTGCGCATTTTGTAAAACTGTTCAGATTCTAGCACGGGGCGCAAAGCCACCGTGCTCGGTTGGCGATTGGGCACTTCGATCCCTACGTAAGAATGCCCGGGCACGGGCGCTTGGATGCGCAGCGTTTTGGCGGAAAGCGCCAGCGCCAAGTCGCTCGCCAAATTCGTGATCTCGCTGACCCGCACACGGTTGAGGATATGTTCGCCGTCTTCGGTGATCTTCTCGGTGTAGGGCGAAACGGCATATTGCGTCACGGTAGGGCCGACGCTCACGTCTACGACCTCAACTTCAACGTCGAACTCCAGCAGGGTGTCGCGGATGATGCGCGCGTTGAGGTTGATCTCTTCCTCGGTTGGGCGGTTGAGTTCGATATCGCTTAGCAACCCCAGCGGCGGCAAGTTCGCGTCCCGTTTGCCCACTTTGCGCGTTTCGCGGAAGTCGTCCACCGTGAAGTAACGCTCGTGGGGAGCGTTCAGCGCCAAACGTCGTTGGCGCGCGCGCGGCACAGCGGGCACGACGCGCGCGTCCGGCAACAGCTCTCGTGGCACAATGGAGGGACGTTCCCCGGGTTCGCCCGGGGCAACCAGGCTGCGCCCATTTTGCGCGCCCATTGTGCGGCGGGTATGTTCGGCCAACGCGCGTTTTTCGGCTTTGGTCAACGGGCGCTTGCGTGGTGCAGGCTTGTTGCCGTTCGTGCGTTCATCTTCTCCCGAGGGCTTGGGCGAGGCGGTCTGTGATGCCTTTTTGACAGCGGAGCGCGTAACGGTGGCTGCCGGTGTCGTTTGCTTCGTTGCGCGCGGTTGACGTTGGCGCGCTTGAGGTTGTTCGGAATCTGTACCCGACGGGTCGGATGTGTTTTGAGCGGCGGACGGCGTGGCCGCGCGACGTGTGCGGCGCGACGATGCACGCGGTGTATTTTCCGTCGGTGATGTGTTTGTTGCCGTGGCACGACGACGCGGCGTTTGGCGTGTTTTTTCGGAACGCGGGCGCACCGTTCGGGATGGCGCGGGCGGATCGTCCAACGTGGGCGGCGCGGTTGTGTGTGGCGGAGCGTCAACGTCATCATCGGGGTAGGTGTAGGCTGTGTGTTCTGGCGGGGCTTCCAACTCGGCGAGCGTTTGTTGCAAACGCGCGCGCAGCCAGGCCGTTGCGGCGATCAGATGATAGACGCGCAGCTCCAGCGCGATCACCAACCCGCTCACCAGGAGCAACCCGAAAAGCACTAGCGAAAGCGTGCGCCCCAGCAACCCGACGGTGAGCTGCGAAAGCGCCCAGCCGACATAACCCCCTCCGCCGCCCTCATGCGCCAACGCGCGCGGTTGGGGGTCGTTGGCCGCCAGATGGAAAAGCGCCAACAGCGCGCCGTATGTTGCTTCGATGGCCGTGAAGCGTAGCCAGCCCATCTGCACCGCCACGCCGAACTTGGGCAACAACGCGACCACACCGGCAGCGATGATGCCCAGCGCGAACAGGTACGCGCCGTTGCCGAAGAGCCGACGCGCGATGCGCGAAACGGTCACCGAAAAGGCCGCCTCGCTGGTGGTGTTCAGCAACGCTGTGAGCAACACTACACCGAGCACCAACAACAAGAGCGCGCCGATCTCGTCGAGCCAGGGCGGGCGTTTTTCATAAAGTTCTTGCCAAAAGAGCGGGTCGCGCAGTGTGTGCCCCCATCGTCCCATCGTGGCGCGAGTTCGCGTCCAAGAAGAAGGACGGCCTTTGATCGGCGGGCGTTTTTTCGTGGTGCGTGCGCGGGTTTTGGTCGGCGTGGCTGAGCGCGGTTTGCTGCTGGGCTTACGCCGACCGGACGTTTTTGGGGCGCGGTTGTTGGTCGTTTTGCTGCGTGCCGAACGAGAGGTCGTGCCCGTCTGCTTTGCTTTTCTAGGCGTGCGAGAAGCGGCCTTTTTGGGCGTAGAAGACGTAGAACGACCGCCACCGGCGGTCTGTTTTTTAGCCATGCAGTGCGTCACACCTTTGAAATTTCCACCCCGGAATGTCGGGATAATCATAGCACACTCGGCATGTGCCGAGAAGATCGCATCTTGTCTTTTGCGTACATACGTTCGGGTCTGGTCACTGAGCCGTGCTGTGT
>JALSSH010000105.1 GCA_026984385.1 Ardenticatenia bacterium
GCTGGCGGTGGTGATGATCACGCGGTCAAAGTAGGCCAGGAGGCCGTTGTCGTGGGCGGCGGTGTCACCGGCGTTCATGGAGATGAACATGATCAAGCTGCCTGCGGGCAATGCGCTAAGCGATGGAGGGCAAAGACCGCCCGGGTCCATAATGCGCGACCAGCCGCTATAAGCGCGGTCAAAGGTCGCTTGCCCCCACACGCCCGCGCCGATGGCCGGCGGGAGGTAATCGTAGCGGCAATCGTACCAACCGGCATACGTGCCGATGCCGTTGTCTGCGCTATCCACGTAGACGTTGGTATACAGATGGTTACTGTCCGTGCCGGTCGCAGATGAGGTCGGGTCAACGTAGTAGCCGTAGGAAAACGAGATGAAGTCCGCCGCCGGTTGGTTGAAAAAGGAAGGGCGCATGATGAGCTTGTTTGTCGCCAGGCCGGAGATCGGGCCAACGCGCAAACTGCCGCTGCCGATGGCGGCCACGCCGCTCACGAATTGATAGGGCACGGCGTCCGGCGTGGGGTAGGGTGTGATCATCCAGCCTTGCAAATTGGCAGGCGAGACGGTCAGTGTGCCGCTTTGGGCATGGGCAGGCTGCGCTATGGGTAGTGCCCATAATGACGCCAAGACGGTCAACGCGATAAAGTGCGTGATAAGGCGCTTGTTCATGGAGCAACTCCGAGAGATTGGATGACATTAGAGACAGATCAAGGGGTTCGCTAGATAACTAGAGAACCCCACCGCGTAAAGTATATTTCGTCCGCTATCGAATTGGAATGCGTAAATCTAACTAGTTAATCGTCGTGAATGTTAGCTGAAGGGTGACGGGCAGGGCGACGCTTTCGCGCGTCTTCACGTGTGACGAATGATCGGGGCAATTGATGTACTTTGACTAGGCACGCGCCCGAGCGGAGCGGTACAATCGGCGCGTTGTTCACTTCAACCGCTGAGGGGTTGCCCATGATCGCGAATTTCAACTTGGACGATGCGGAAGCTATCCACGCGCTAGACCGCGCCGATATGTACCGCCACTTGGAAGCGTTCCCCGACCAGCTCGCCGACGCCTGGCACGCCGCCCAAAGTCTCCCCCTACCCGAAACGCACGCCGCCCCACGCCTGATCGTGCTTTGCGGCATGGGCGGCTCGGCTATCGGCGGCGACCTGGTGGTGGCGCTGCTACATGGGAGCGCGCCCGTGCCGTTTGTCGTTTCCCGCCACTACGATTTGCCCGGCTATGTTCAGGGGCGGGACGTGTTGGTGATCGCCAGCAGCTATTCCGGCAACACCGAGGAAACGCTCGCTGCCGCCGAACAAGCGCTCACGCGCGGCGTGCGGATGCTTGCGGTGACGACGGGCGGCGCGCTGGCCGAACACGCCCAAAAGCACGGCTATCCGCTCTGGCGCTTTGATTACCCCAGCCAACCACGCGCCGCGCTGGGGTGGAGCTTTGGGCTGTTGTTGGGCTTGGTGGCGCGTTTGGGGTTTGCGCCCACGCTGAGCGAAGACGTGCCGGAAGCGGTCGAGTTGTTGCGCGCTCAAGCCGAACAGTACGCGCTCCAGACGCCCACGCCGCGCAACCCCGCCAAGCGCACCGCCGGCCAACTCATCGGGCGGATGCCGGTAGTTTTTGGCGGGGGGATTTTCCAGCCGGTGGCGCGCCGTTGGAAGACGCAATATAACGAAAACGCCAACACGTGGGCGCAGTACGAGCCATTGCCGGAAGCGGATCATAACGTGGTCGCCAGCATGGAATTTCCCGCCGAACATGGGTTGAACATCGCCGCGCAGTTCATCACCTCGCCCCTCTACGATCATCCGCGCGTGCGTTTGCGGCACGAATTGACCTATAAGATGTGCTTGCGGCATGGTATCATGGCGGACGTTTTTAGCCCGCAGGGCAAAAGCGCCTTGGCGCAAATGTGCCACGCTGTGCAGTACGGCGACTACGTGAGCTTTTACCTGGCCGCCGCCTACGGCGTAGACCCAACCGCCATCGCGCCGATTATGGAGCTGAAGGAACAACTTTCGCAGCGCGCTTAGCGCGCATTGGGCCGTTGGTTTTGTGAGCTGTCTATGGTATCTGAGTTTGGAGGGAATAAACCGCTATGTCTCTGAGGAAATCCGAACACATTCGCCTTTTTATCCCCGGGCCGGTCGAGGTCCGTCCGGAAGTGCTGGACGCGCAAGCGGATTGGATGATCGGTCACCGTTCCGCCGCGTTCGCCGAACTTTACGCGCGCACGCAGCCGATGCTGCAAAAACTTTTCGGCACAGAAAACCCCGTCTTCCTCTACACGTCTTCCGGCACGGGCATTTGGGAGTCGGCCTCGCGGAACACGGTGCGCCAGGGCAAAAAGATTTTGCATCTGACCTGCGGCGCTTTTAGCGAGCGCTGGGCGGAAGTCAGCCGCCTGAACGGAAAAGATGTGGATTTGATCGCGGTGGAGTGGGGGCAGGCGGTCAAGCCGGAACAGCTCGCCGAAGCGCTGGAACATGAGACGTATGACGCGGTCGCCTGCGTTTTCAACGAAACCAGCACCGGCGTTCGCAATCCCATCGAACAGTACGCCGAGATCATGCGTCAGTACCCCGAAACGCTTTTCTTGGTGGACGCGGTCAGCATTTGGGCGGGCGCCAAAGTGGACGTGGACGGTTGGGGCATCGATATTTGCCTGACCAGCACGCAAAAGGCTTTTGCGCTGCCCCCGGGCATGGCCTTCGCCTCGATCTCCCCGGGCGTGTTGGAGCGCGCCAAAGAGGTGAAAAATCGCGGCTACTACTTCGACGTGCTCACGCTCTACAAGTATCACCAGCGCAACAACACGCCTTCCACGCCGCCCGTTGCCTTGCTCTTCGCCGCCGAACGTCAGCTTAACGACATCATGGCGGAAGGGCTGGAGGCGCGCTTTGCGCGGCATGAGCGCATGGCGGCGATGACGCGCGCCTGGGCGTTGGAAAACGGCTTCGGTCTCTTTGCCGAAGAGGGCTACTATTCCCCGACCGTGACCACCGTCGCCAACACGCGCGGGATCGAGGTGGGCGCGTTGAACGCCTTTTTGGCCGAGCGCGGCATGACCCTTTCCAATGGCTACGGCAAGCTCAAGGGCCAGACTTTCCGCATCGCGCACATGGGCGATACCCAACCGCAGCACATGGAAGCGCTCTTCGCGGCGATCAACGAATTCTTGGCGCAGGAGGGCTAGGGCGATGGGTTACTTCGTGTTGGTGCCGGACAATTTGCACAAAGCGGGCCTGGAGATTTTGCGCAACACCGAGGGGTTGGAAGTCTACGCGCCCGGCAAGATGGCCCGTGAGGAAACTTTGGCCGTTATCCCGCGCGCTCATGCGCTGGTGGTGCGCAGCAGCACCAAGGCAGACGCGGAATTGTTGGCGCGGGCGGAAAATCTAAAGGTGATCGTGCGCGCGGGCGTGGGCGTGGACAATATAGACTTGGCCGAATGCACGCGGCGCGGCATCGTGGTGATGAACGCGCCGGATGGCAACACGATCTCGACCGCCGAGCACGCCTTCGCGCTGATGCTGGCGCTCGCGCGTCATATTCCCCAGGCGGACGCCTCGATGCGGGCCGGTCGCTGGGACCGCAAAAAGTTCGTCGGGACGGAGCTGCGCGGCAAGACGCTGGGCATTGTCGGCTTTGGGCGTGTGGGGCGCGCACTGGCGCAGCGTGCCGCCGCCTTCGGCATGACCGAGATCGCCTACGATCCCTTTGTGCCGGAAGACGTGGCGCGCCATCTGGGGCTTTCGCTGTGCTCCACGCTGGACGATCTGCTCGCCAAAGCGGACATTATCTCGCTGCACGCGGTGGTCACCGAGGGCACGCGCCACATGATCGACGCCGAAGCTATCGGCAAGATGAAGGACGGCGTGATGATCGTCAACGCGGCGCGCGGCGCGCTGATTGACATGGACGCGCTGGCCGAAGCGCTGCGCAGCGGCAAGGTGGCCGGCGCGGCGCTGGACGTTTACGAGCAAGAGCCGCCCGGGCCGGATTTCCCGTTGTTGGGGCTGGATAACGTGGTGCTGACCCCGCATCTGGGCGCGAGCACGCATGAGGCCCAGGCTGCCGTCGGCGTGCAGGCCGCCGAAGAGGTGGTCAACGCGCTGTTGCGCGGCGAGTATACCAACGTGCGCAACCGCGACGTGCTGGAAAAATTGCCGTAGGGCGGGGAATGCGGTGGCTTCGCCCCCGCGCCCCCAGCAGGGGCGGGCTGCCCCTGCACCCCCCCCGCGAGCCGCGCTACT
>JALSSH010000106.1 GCA_026984385.1 Ardenticatenia bacterium
GCCCGTCGTTGACCGCAGCGCGGATGTTGTCGCTAATAAAAAGCGAGTTGACACGCAAGTGCCCCTCTAGCTCCGGCTTGACGTATTCCGCCTCCCCAATGGTCAAGACCTGGATCAGCGTCAGGTTCTCCAGCTTCATCGCCCGCTCGATCAAGGCGGGCATCAACGTTTGGGGCACAGAGCAGTTGCCCGTAAGGAAAATACGAAAGCCGGAACGCAACACGCGCATCGCCTCTTGGGGCGTGACGCGCTTGGGTTCGTACTGACTGAGCCAGTCGCTCATGCTTGCGGCCTCTCCTGTCTACGCTAAGCCGACGGTTAGGGGGCAGGCGTGAGCGTCGGGTTGCGCAGCGCCTCGATGGTCTGCGCCAATCGCTCGATCCCCTCCACGATGCGCGCTTCGTCCATGTTGGAGTAGTTCAGACGGGCGCAAGGTGGCGGGTTTTCCCCGACAAAGAAGGCGTTCCCGGGCACAAAGGCCACGTTGCGCTCTACTGCGGCGTGGAAAAGCGCCATCGCGTCCATCTCGGGGGGCAGGTGCAGCCACAAGAACAGCCCGCCTTGCGGATGTGTCCAACGTACATCGTCGGGCATGTAGCGCTCCAGCGCTTCGAGCATCACATCGCGGCGCTTACGGTACACTTCGCGCAGCGTTTGGATGTGCCGGTCCAAAAAGCCGTCGCGCGCCGTTTCATAGATCACCATCTGGGCAAAAGTGCTGGTGTGCAAATCGGCGCCCTGTTTGAGCTGCACCAGCTTGGCGATCACTTCCGGTGCTCCGACCATCCAGGCGATGCGCAGCCCTGGTGCCAGTATCTTGGAAAACGTGCTCAGGTAAATCACGCCACCGTCGTAAGGGGCGTTCGGGTCGCCGTTGAGCGTGGCGTCTAGCGCGATCATCGAGCGGATGTGCTCACCTTCAAAGCGCAGCGAGCCGTAAGGGTCGTCTTCCACGATAGGTGTGCCCCATTCCGCCGCCAATTTGACAATGGTCTGGCGTCGCTCGGCGCTGATGGTGACGCCGGCGGGGTTCTGGAAGTTCGGCAACAGATAGAGGAACTTCGGCCCCTGGCGCATCGCCGAGGGCAGCAAGTCTGCCTGCACGCCGTCGCTATCCGCCGCCACGCCGATATATTGCGCCTGATAGGTGTTGAAGGCCTGGATCGCGCCCAGGTAGGTAGGTTCTTCCACCAGCACGCGGTCGCCCGGGTTGATCAGCAGCGCGCCGAGCAACGAGAGCGCCTGTTGAGAGCCGGAGGTGATGAGCACATTTTCGATCCCGACTTGCATCCCTTCGCGGCGGAGACGTTCGGCGAGCAGCTCGCGCAACGGGGGATAGCCTTCGGTGGGGCTATATTGCAACGCGCGGGCGGCGTCTTTTTCCAACACGCGCTGGCTGGCTTGCTCAAAGCGTTGAACGGGGAAATACTCCGCGGCGGGCAGCCCCCCTGCAAAGGAGATGACCTCGGGGCGTTGGGTGAGCTTCAATATCTCGCGGATGATCGAGCTGGTGATGCCTTGCGCGCGCAAGGCATAGCGTGAAGACCATAAAATTTTTTCCATGCAACCAATCCTTAAGCGCTTGTAAGGAACGTATTCACGATCCCCTTTTACGTTAATTGTACAACATTGCGGGGCACGCTGCCTCAAATGGTCTGCTATGGTTCGCAAGCCGAGGCAGGAAAACACAAAGCGCCCCAGGACAATAGCGGGGCGCTTTGGGCTGGCTGGGGAGGCAGGATTCGAACCTGCGAATGGCGGCTCCAAAGGCCGCTGCCTTAGCCACTTGGCGACTCCCCAGCGTGTGCTCGCATTATAGCAAGGCTTGCCTTGCTCGACAAGATTAAATCTGGCCGCTCCGAATTTCAATCGCCAAAGGATACGCTCCCTTCGTTCCTCCCGCTCTCGATCTTTGATTGCACCCTCTGATGGTTTATAATGTGGCTACCGTCCGGAAGCTCCAAAGCTCGGTCGAGGTTCGCACGCTCCCATGCGCTACCCACCCATCAAAGCCGACCGTGCTCTGCTTTGGATCACGCTGCACCCCGACGAGCACGTCGGCGAACGTTATGCCGTGCTGCGTGCGCTGCTGAAGCAGTGTCGCTTGCACCCGCTGGATACCACCGCCACCGCCGAGCTGGTGATCGTGGAAGAGACCACCTTCCGCGCGCACATCGAAGAGGTGCGCCGCGCGTTGGGGGAACGAGACATGCTCCACCTGGTCACCAAACAAGGCGAGCGCTTGGTGGTGGAAACGGTCGAGGCTGACGAAAACCCCGCTCCCATCCCGCAACGTCCCTCTGCCCAACGCCCGCCTTGGTTACCTTGACCGCCCGTCGTTTGTGATTGTGGAGCACTACCCAAAAGGAGTGTCATGCACGACACGAAAATGTTGCACATCCCCTCTAGCTGGCTGCTGGCGCGTGTTGCCGAACTTACGCTCGGAGACGCTGTCTTGTTGTTGCACAGCGGCGATCCGCGTTTGGCGCGCTGGGTGGCCCAGCAGGTCGGCTCAAGTGGGCACGTGACCGCGTTCCACCTTTCCGCACAGGTGCTCAAACGGCTGGCGCGCGTGCCAAACGTGCAAATTAGCGAGGCCGTTTATCCCGATGTCGCGACGCACGGCCCCGCCGACGTGGTGCTGCTGGATATCCCCAAAGGACGGCAGGTGGCCCGCGCCTATCTCTGGACGGCGGCGCAAGTGCTGCGCCCGGGTGGGTATCTGTACCTGGCGGGGGCGAATGCGGTTGGGGCTAAGGCCGTCATCCAGGACGCAGCGACACTCTTCGGCCAAGCGCCTGTGTTGGGGCACAAACGCAGCCATCGCGTGGCGGTCGCGGTGCGTCCGGAAACATTGCGCCTGCCCAAAGACTGGGGCGCGCAAATGAGTTGGCAGCCTCAAATGCGCACTGTCGCCCGTCCAGAAGGTGCATATACGCTCGTGACCATGCCCGGGATTTTCTCCTGGGATCACTTGGACGAGGGCACGGCGCTTTTGCTCGACCACTTGGGCGTGGCAGCGGGAGAAGATGTGCTGGACGTAGGCTGTGGCTACGGCATTATCGGACTCGCAGCGGGGCGTGCGGGTGCGCGCGTGGTGCTGGTAGACGACAACTTGTTGGCGGTGCGTTGTGCGCGGGCCAACGTGCGCGCCAACGGTTTGGGGGCGCGTTGTGAAGTGCTCGCCAGTGACCTCACCAGCGCCGTGCGCGAACGCCGATTTGACTTGATACTTTCCAACCCGCCCTTTCATCAAAGCGTGGACGTTTCGACCAGCGTAGCGGTGCGCCTGGTGCAGGAGGCGTTTGGCGTGTTGCGGCGAAGGGGACGGCTGCGCATTGTTGCCAACGCTTTTTTGCCCTACGACCGCACCATGCGCGAGACGTTCGGTAATGTGCGCGTGGTCGCGGAAAACGCGCGCTATCGTGTGCTGGAAGCGGTGCGACCGTGACATTACGGCTTGTGGCACACGCCGATCATGTGTTCGGCCATGCTGCGCGGAAGAATGGCGCTCAGCACGGCGTTGGCGTAAAAAAGCGCCGCGTGAAACGCAAAATAGGTCGGGTCTTCGATGGCGTAAAACGCGCGTAGCTCCAACCCCGCTCCTTCAGCCAAAGCCGCAAGTTTGCGGCGGGTGTTGGCGCGGTAAAAAACGGGGAAAGCGTCCTCAGCAGCGCGTCCGTAAAGCAACGGCACAAGCCGCCTTTGCAGCGGCTTGAGCGTGCGGTTGAGCAAGGCGGGCAAGCTCCATGCCCCAGGCGCCAAGAAGATAAACCATCCCCCGCGCCGCAATACGCGCGCTACCTCCGCAAACGTGCGCTCCGGACGCTCTAAATGCTCCAAAACCCAACTGGAAATGACCATATCCACGCTGGCAGCGGGCAATGGCAGGGCGTCTGCCAGCGCCACCGCGCGCGGCAATCGCGGCAAACGGTGTTCCACCAGCGAGCGATGGTCGGGGTCTACGCCGAGTGGCGCGCTGAGCACGTTTTGCAATTGCTCCAAGACGCCGCCGCGCCCACACCCTACGTCTAAAACGCGCATTCCCGGGCGCAAATGCGCGCGGATCAGCGCTTCATAGCGGGTAGTGGCTGGTTGCCAATCGGTGCGCATCTGTGCATAGCGGGCGCGGTAAGCGTTTTGGCGCTCCAGTGAAAGCGGCATCTTCAGCGCACCATGATACGGCTGCCGTCCGGCGTTTTTTCCACCAGCAATTGCGCGG
>JALSSH010000107.1 GCA_026984385.1 Ardenticatenia bacterium
CGGGGTAGGCGGGGTTTTTGGTGCTGGTGCTGGCCCAAAGCAGCCTTTGGCGACGCGCGCCCGCTTCTTGCAGCTTGGCGAAACGTTCCCCGCCGAAGATCGCCTTGAAGCGTTGGTAAGCCAGTTGGCCGCTGGCGATGGCGGCTTTGCCCAACAGCTCGCGGTTACGTTGGGCGCGCTCGAAGTCGCCCCGTCGCTGGGCGGCGCGGATGTTGTTTTCCAGCAGGCGGTCAACTAGCGTATCAATGCGGCTGATAAAGAAGCTGGCAACCGAGGCCACGTGCGAAATATCGTGCCCGGCCTCCAAGCGTCGCTCCAGCCCGCGAATGTAGCTTTCGGCCACCGCCTCGTAATTTTGGAGCGAAAAGAGCAGCGTCACGTTGACGTTGACCCCTGCGGCGATAGCCTCCTCGATGGCGGGCAGGCCTTCGGGCGTGGCGGGAATTTTGATCATCACGTTGGGGCGGTTCACGGCGTTGAAAAGCCGTTTGGCGTCGCGGAGCGTGCGTTGGGTGTCGTGCGCCAGCAAGGGGGAAACCTCCAGGCTCACGTAGCCGTCCACGCCTTCGGTGCGCTCGTAGACGGGGCGCAACACGTCGGCGGCGGCCTGAATATCCGCAACCGCCAGCGCCTCGTAAATTTCCTCCACGCTGAGCTGCAACAAATTGGCGATGGCCTCGTCGTACTCGTCGGTGTCTGCAATGGCGCGCGCGAAGATGGTGGGGTTGGAGGTCATGCCCATGATGCCGTCTTCGATCAGGCGCGCCAGCTCGCCGGAGGTCATCAAACTGCGGCGGATAAAGTCCAACCAGATGCTTTGGCCGTATTTTTGCACTTCGATCAGCGGATTTGCGCTCATCGGGTGTTCTCCTCAAAGAAAGTCGGTCGTAGACAACATACAGAAAATGCGCAGCCCGCTCAGGCCGCGCATAGCGCTTCAAAAATTATTTAAGCGTGCATCACAGCTCACCTCAAGCGCGCTTGCTATAAGCGGCTTCAATGGCCTTGACCTTGTTATGCCGCCGCACATGGCGTTCGGCGTCGGTTTGGAAGCGCGCGCCGAGGAACGCTTGCACGATCTCTTCGGCCAGCGCCACGCCGATAATGCGCGCGCCCAGGCTGAGCACGTTCATATTGTCGTGTTCTACGCCCTGGTGCGCAGAGTAGGTGTCGTGACACATGGCCGCGTAGACGCCCGGGACCTTGTTCGCGGCGATGCTCGCACCCACGCCGCTCCCGCAGATCGCCAAGCCACGTTCCACCTCACCCGACGCGACCTTTTCGGCCACCGCGCGCGCGTAGTCCGGATAGTCCACCGAGCGGTCGGGGCTGTCCGTGCCCAGGTCCAGCACTTCGTGCCCCTGCGCGCGCAAAAACTCCACCAAATGCGCTTTCAGCGGATAGCCTGCGTGGTCTGAACCCAAAGCCAGTTTCATCGCGGTTTTTTCCCTTTGTCACTGCCGAGGCTCAATGTTCTTCCCGCGCTGATTATAGCGCAAGATCGGCAAAACACCGTGCGGAACTCAGCCCACCCACCGCCGATACAGAGCCGCCACCCGCTCGGCGACGTGCGCCCAATCTTGTGCTCGGGCGTGTTCACGGCCTGCTGCGCTCATGCGCGCGTGCAACGCCTCGTCGGTCAACAAGCGCACGAGTGCGTCGGCCAACGCCTCGGCGTCGTTTTGCGGCACGAGCAAGCCGGTTTCGCCGTCGCGCACGGCTTCCGCCACGCCGCTCCCCAACGTGCCCACAACGGGCAAACCGCACGCGCCCGCCTCCAAAAAAACCAGCCCAAAGCCTTCGAACTGCTCGCCGATGTTCAACGAGGGCAGCGCGAAAACGTCCGCGTGCTGATACCACCCACGCAGCGCCTCGTCGCTGATCACGCCGCTGAAGTGCACCGCGTCCTCCAAGCCCAACTCGGCGATCCGCTCCTGGAGCTGGCGCATATAGCCGCCCCCGTGTGCCCCGACCACGACCAGTTGCGCTTCCGGCACATGCTCGCGTACTTGCGCGAATGCTTCCACGAGCACGTGCGTTCCTTTACGCGGCTTGACCCCGCCCACCGTGAGGATCGTCGGACCGCGTTTTTGAGGCGCGGGGGTGGGTTGCTGGAAGGCGGCAAAGTGGACGCCGTTATGCACCACCGCGATCCGCGCCTCGTCCAGCTCCGGCAAGGCTTCCAGCACGCGCCCTTTGGTGTACGCACTGACCGCGATCAGGTGCGCGCGCCGATACGCCCAGCGATAGAGCGCGCTCATGGAGCTTTGCTGCGCAGTTTGAGGCACATAAGTACCGTGTGCGGTCACGACCAATGGACGCCGTCCGGCGATCAGCGCGGCCATCGGCGTATACGGCTCGGCGATGACGTGCACCACGTCACAGCCGCACGTCGCGCGGCGTACACGTGACACAGCGCGTAACGTGCGTGGCACAAACTTGGAGGTGCGCGGTACGAGCGAGGGCAAAATGGGGTGATAGGCGTCGTAAACGTCTATTGACGGCGCGAGAGCGTTCTTTTGGGCTATCCCAACCACTTCCGCCCCTTGCGCACGTAGTGCCGAGGCCAGCTCCAGCGCGTAGCGTGCCCAGCCGTAAGTCGGCGCGAACTCGGATGAGATTAAGGCCACACGCATCAAGAACGCTCCTCGATAAACGCTCGGATACGGCGGGCGCGCGCTTCCCATGTGTAATGGGGGGCCAGCGCGCGGGCGTTTTCGGCCAGCTTTTGGCACAGCGCGGGATCGTTGTACAGACGGTGTAGTGCTTCGGCCACCGCCGCTACGTCCCCGGGCGGCACGAGCAGCGCGGTTTCGCCATCGCGTACCACTTCCGCCGTGCTGGGCAGGTCAGAGGCCAGTACGGCGCATCCCGCCGCCAAGTATTCAAAAAGTTTTAGCGCGGAAGCGTAATACGCGAAATGCTCCGTCCAGGGGAGCAACATCGCGCCCACGTCCAACGCCGCCAGGTAGCGCGGCACGTCTTCGGCGGGGACTGTTCCCACCGTGTGTAAGCGTTCCGCCGGCAGCCCGAGCGCTTGCCATTGCCGCCGCGCCAGCTCAACGCCCTCTTGCGGCCCGCCGACCAGCAACAATTCGGCTTCCACGCCGTTTTGGGCGGCTTGGGCGATGCCGTCAATCAGGGTGTCCACGCCCTTAGAAAGCCCCATTGTGTGCAGCCGCCCCACATAGCCGACCACAAAGGCGTTCGGCGCAATGCCGAGCGCGGAGCGCGCCTCGGCACGGCTTGGCATCTCCGCGAAACGCTCGGCACGATAGCCGTCGTGTTCGGTCAGCACATGCCGTGCTCCGCACTTGCGCGCTTGCTCGGCCATGTGGCCGGTGATCGAGACGACCAGCGCGCGCCGCAAGACGAAATTTTGCAGCTTTTGCCCCCACCGTGACCCGCTCAGGCGGTGCACTTCGTAGACAAGCGGCGTGCGCGGACGGAACAGGTGCATAGCCAGCCCCACCCAGGGGTCGCGTGTGTAGAGTACGTCCACGCGCCGCCCCATCAGCCACACCAGCAGCGCCAAAAGGTACGTGGCGATCACGGTGAGTTGGGAAATGGGGTGGGCGGGGAAAAAGCGGAACAGGTCCAAGCACGGCAAGCGCACCAGCGCGAAATTGCGCCGCACGCCGTAATGCGCCCAAATATCCTGCACGCCCCGCAGCGCGGGCGTGTTAAGCCGACGCGGCACGATCAGCGTCACGTCATAGCCCGCCAGGGCAAAAGCCTCGCACATCTGCACAATTTGGAGGCCGTGTGCTTTTTCCGTCGGCATTCGCACAGGGGCCAAATAGAACAAGCGCGGCTTACTCATCGCGGGCCAACTCTCGCATCAATTGCACCATCCGATCCATCAATCCTTCTAGCGCGTGCGCTTCCAAAGCCCGTTCCCGCAGCTTTTGCCCGATGGCGGCGCGCTCGGCGGGAGACATGCGGAGCAAGCGGCCCAGGCGCTCGGCCAGCGCTTGCGGCGGCGCGTCGTAGGGCACATAAAGTAGGTCGGCAGTGTCTCCAAGCAAAGGTAGAAAGTCTGCGTTAGTCACCACAACCGGCTTGGCGGTGAGCATGGCTTCTAGGGCGGCTTTGTCAAAAAGCCCGGGCGGGCTGAGGTTAACGGCCAGCGCGCCGCCGCGCACCCACTCAGCGGCCTGCGGACGGGGTAGCGCG
>JALSSH010000108.1 GCA_026984385.1 Ardenticatenia bacterium
GGCTGAGCACAGCGGGCGCGGGCAGCAGCCCGATACGCGGCTTCTTCTTGGCGCTGGGCCTGGTCGCGGTGGTGTATCTGAGCACGGCCTTTATCATCGCCAACGCCGACGCTCGCGCCCGCTACACGGTCACCCGCAAGGAGGCCCTATGAGCGACGTGGTGGAAATTCCCGCGCCCGTGTCGTTGAACTTCACCCAGCGTTGGAACACTTACTTGGCGCTCATGCTGGCGGCAGCGGTGCTCTTTTTGGGGCTGACCATGCGCCGCAACACGCTCAGCGCCACTCAAACCTTCGAGGACTTGGAGGCGGGCGTGCGCGCCCAAGTGCCGCTCGGCTGGCTGATTGACGCCAAAAGCGACGAGTACGTCTTCCGCGCCGAAGACCCGGACGCCCTGCCCTTCAAAACCATGCTGCAAGTTTCCGTGATGACCGTCGGGCCGGACGCCACGCCCAACTTGGTGCTAGACTTGCTCAACATGCAGCGCGCGCCGCGTTTTTCCACCTACCGCGAGATCGCGCGCTTTGACGAGCGGCTGCGCGACGCGCCGGCCAAGCGCATGATCTACGCTTACACCCAAGACGAGCGTAACCCCTTCCAGGCCAGCGTGCCGATTGTGGTGCAAGGCGTGGACGTGGTCGTCTTGCGGCGCGGCCAAGCCGTGATCATCACCTACCGCGAGGAGCGGAGCGATTTTGAAAAGAACCTGGGCCGCTTTGAAGACCTGCTGGCAACGGTGGAGATTTTCTGATGCGGCGTAGACAGCTCGTTTTGCACGCACTTTTGGCGCTGGCGCTGCTGAGCGCGCTCAGTGTGGGGCTGCTCAGCGGGGGCGGCGTGCCCGTCGCCGCGCAAGACGGCCCCGACGCCACCCCTACCCTACCCCCGCCCCCGCTGGTCGAGCTGAACGAGGAGATCATCAAGCGGGCCACCGTCTTGGTGATGCAAACGTATCAAACGCGCGGCCAACCCGTGATCGCCTGCACCGGCTCCGGCACGCTGGTGAGCGCGGACGGGCTGATCCTGACCAACGCGCACGTGGCGCTGCCAAGCGAGATGTGCCGCGCCGACCAGCTCGTGATCGCGATCACTGTGCGGCTGGACGAGCCGCCCGTGCCCACCTACACCGCCGAGATCGTCAACTTCAGCAAAGGGCGCGACCTGGCCGTGCTGCGCATCAACGGTTATTTGGACGGGCGCGCTATCGAGCCGGGCACGCTGCAATTGCCCTTTGTGGAGCTGGGGGACTCAGCAACGGTGCAGCTCGACGAGACGATCACCGTGATGGGCTATCCGGACTTCGGCAACGCGCCGGTGGCCGCGACGCGCGGCACGGTCAGCGGCTTTACGGCGGAGGCGCGCGCCGGGGACCGCGCCTGGATACGCACGGCGGCCACCATCCCAGGCACGATGAGCGGCGGCGGCGCGTATAACCGCGCGGGCAAGTTGATCGGCGTGCCGACCATTGCGCCCGCGCGCGCCGGCGGCGAGTTGGTGGACTGCCGCGTGCTGCAAGACACCAACGGCGACGGGCGCGCCGACGAAAACGACCGTTGCGTGCCGGTGGGCGGCTTCATCAGCGCGCTGCGGCCCTCACGCTTGGCGCGCGGGCTGGTGCGCGCCGCCACGCTCGGCATCCGCCAGGGCGAAGACCTCACCCCGCCGCACGCCGTCCCCACCGAAGGGGCGCCGATCTTTTCGCGGCTCTTTTTCACCACGCGCGTCAACGAGGCGGGCGTGCCCGCCAACGTGATCGGGCGCGTGCCGACCGGCACCACCAGCCTCTACCTCTTTTTCGACTACGACAACATGGTGGACGGCATGGTCTACGAGCTGCGCGTGACGGTGGACGACGTGCCCCGTCCGGAGTACGGCTTGCCGCCCACCACCTGGAGCGGCGGCAAACGCGGCACGTGGTACATTGGGCGAGCGGGCCTGCCCTGGGAAAACGGCGTTTACCACTTCCGCCTCTTCATCGAAGGGCGCGAGGCGGCAGGCCGCAGCATCGTGATCGGTGGCGGGCCACCCACCGAACCGCAATTCTCCGATATCGTCTTCGGCTTGCTGGACGAAAACGGGAATTTGGTCGGCACAAACTACGTTTTGCCGGAAGGCAGCGCCATCCAAGCGCGCTTCAACTACCTCTATATGACGCCAGAGACCACCTGGAGCTACATTTGGTACTTTGAGGGGCAAGAGGTGCTGCGCGACACGCTCGCTTGGGCGGGCGACGAACAGGGCGTTTGGGTCATGCCCGCCGGCGGAGACTTTTACCCCGGGCAATATCGCTTGGAGCTGTACATCGAGGGCACGCTCAGCGCAACGGCGGATTTCGTGATCGCGGGCGGCGCAGAAGGCTACAGCTCGGCGATCTTTTCGGACTTCCGCTTCACCGACGAGCAGATCGAAGGCGTGCCCACCGGCGCGGTCCGCAACGACTTTCCGTCGGAAATTCCGCGCTTGTACGTGTTTTTCAACTGGCGGCTTATCGCCCCGGGCACGCTTTGGACGCGGCGCTGGCTGGTGGATGGCGACGTGCTCTTTGAGGTCACCGAGCCTTGGGACGCGGAAAGCACGGGCGAAAACTACTTCGTGGGGCTGCAAAGTTTGCAAACCCTGCCGGACGCCACGTACACCTTCGAGATCGTGATCGCCAACGTGACACAAGCCAGCGTCAGCGCCAAGGTGGGCTTGGGCCAATTGCCGGTGGAGGCCTTCGCCAGCGCGGAAGGCGTGCTGATGACAGGGCGCATCACCGACGCAGAGACCGGCCAGGGCATCCCGGGCGCGCTTTTTATCGTGCTGCAAGCCGAGTACAGCGTGGAAGATTTCCTTTGGGATCGTGCGCAGGTGTTGGATGCGTCGCTGGCGGACAGCCAGGGCTATTTCCGCATTGCGCGCCTTTTGCCGCGCGGCACACGCGAAGAGCCGCTGCTCTACAGCGTCTTGGTGCGCGCGGAAGGCTATTTGCCGCTGAGCGCGGACGGGATCGTGGTGGACACGGACACGCGCAGCCCGGTGGTGATCAACGTGGCGCTGAGCAGAAATTAGCGCGAGGTCCTCACCCCGACCTTTGCCCTCACCCCCGACCCCTCTCCCTCAGGGCGAGGGGGAAAGAGCCACGCTCGCTCCTAAGCCACCCGCTCCCTTCTCCATGAGGGAGAAGGGCTGGGGATGAGGGCCTGCGCCAAGTATGAAGCCACAAATCCACGCTCCCCTGCGCTTGAGGCTAAAGCCAAACGCGGCTATACTTCCTACAGTGCCGTTGGGGAGACACGCAGAGGCAGACCCATGACTGAGACATCCGAAAAAGAAAAACCGGTCTTGATCATCCACGAAGGCGAGCGCGCCGGCCTAAACTGGACGCTCCACGAAGACGAGATCACCATCGGGCGCGGCAGCGAGTGCGATATTGTGCTGCCGGAGCGCCAGATTTCTCGCGAGCACGTGCGCATCTTCCGCGATGGGGAAACGTACTATTTGGAGGATCTGCACAGCAAAAACGGCACGTGGGTTAACGGGGTGCAGGTGCAAGGGGAAACCGTCCCGTTGCACGATGAGGACGAAATTCAGTTGGCGCTGGTGGTGAAAATGACGTTTGTCGGCACAGGGGCCACCGCGCCGATCAAGGGCAAAGAGCTGCCGCGCACGTTGGGACGGTTGCAAATTCACCAGGCTTCGCGGCGCGTTTTCATCAACGGCGTGGAGATCGACCCGCCGCTGAGCTTGCCGCAATATCGGCTCTTGGAGCTGCTCTATGAGGGCGCGGGCGCGGTGCGCACACGGGACGAAGTGGTCGCCGCCGTGTGGCCGGACGTGGTCGGCGAGGGTGTCAGCGAACAGGCCATAGACGCCCTGGTGCGCCGCCTGCGGGATCGCCTGGCCGAGGTGGACCCCGACCATCAGTACATCGTCACAGTACGCGGGCACGGCTTCCGCTTGGATAACCCGCGCGAGTGAGGGCGCGCTAGGCGGGGAAAATCTCCTTGATCGGCAGCGAAAAGCCCGGCAACAGTTCCCCGCCGCTCAGCGTCTCTTTTTCGCCCAAGCGCTGCACCGCCTGCCCGGGCGCGTACACCTCGACCGCCCGCTCCTCCGGCAACACCAACCACACTACCACGCCCGCCGCCAGGTAGTTGGTCACCTTGCGCCGCACCACGTGCAGATCGT
>JALSSH010000109.1 GCA_026984385.1 Ardenticatenia bacterium
GCTTCATCTTCCCCAAAGGCAGCGACTTGGTCGCACCGATCAACGAAGCCATTGCCAGCATGAAGCAGGACGGCTTCTTGGACTATCTGATGACCAAGTGGTTCTTCGAGTACGAGCCTTCTACCGGTGAGCTTTTCGCCGGACTGCCGGATTTGGACGGGCGCGAGATCGTGATCGCGGTCGAAAATCTGTACACGCCCTTCCAATTTGAAGAGCCAACCACCGGCGAGGTGATGGGCTTTGAGTATGACATGGTCGAGGAGATGTGCGCGCGCATCAACTGCACGCCCGTCTACGAGTACATCAGTTGGGACGCGATGATCTCGGCAGTGAGCGAAGGCCAGTTCGATATGGGCATGACCGGCATCAGCATCATTGACGAGCGCAAAGAGGTGGTGGACTTCAGCGATCCGTACATCAACTTGCAGCAATTCCTGCTTGTGCGGGCCGACGAAGACCGCTTCGAGAATATGGAAGAGTTCGCCGCCGACGACAGCTTGTTGCTCGGCGTGCAACAAGGCACATCCGGCTTTTGGGTGACGATGGACTACGTGCCGGACGAAAACCGCCGCAAGGTCTATAACGAGTTCGGCGCGCTGGTGCAGGCGCTGATCGTGGGCGACGTGGACGCGATCCCTGTGGACGCGGCTTCTGCGCGCGGCTTTATCACCACCACCGAGGGCGCGGTGAAGATCGTCGGCGACGCGATCTCCGACGACGAAATGGGCTTCATCTTCCCCAAAGGCAGCGACCTTGTAGACCCTGTCAACCAAGCGTTGGCGACCATGAAGCAAGACGGCTTCTTGGACTATCTGATGACCAAATGGTTCTTTGACTATCAACCCGCCCAAACCGGCGAGTAACGCGCGTTTTAGCACGCAAAAAAAGCCATCGTCCGTCTGGGCGGTGGCTTTTTTTGTTCGGCAGGGAGAGAAGCAACGAGCTAAAGCGCGGCTTGCCACGCTCGGGCTTTGTTTTGCAGCGAGCGGCGCATCTTTTGCGGCAAATCGCTTTCTTCGCCCAGCAGCTCCAACGCATAGTCCACGTCTTGACGCGCCTCCTCGCGCTCGCCGCGTGCTCGCAGCGCTGCCGCACGGTGCAAATACACCTCCGGACGGCGAGGGGCCAGTCGTTGCGCGCGGGAAAAGTGCGTCACCGCCTCGTCATAGCGCCGCTCGTGATAGGCGTGCATTCCGCGCCCATAGTGGGCCAGCCACTGGCGCGGGTCCAGCTTGAGCGCTTGGGCAAAATCCGCCTCGGCCTCATCCACTGCGCCGCTTTGCAACAACATCAACCCGCGCGCCGCGTAATATTCCGCTTTGCGCGGCGCAGCGGCGATAGCTTCGTCCATATCGGCGAGCGCGGCCTCTGGATTGTTCTTGTGGTAAAAGTCCAGCCCGCGCTCGTAGTAACGCTCGTCTTTGGTCAGGCGGATACCTGCCATGCTGCGCACATCCTTTAGGAGCGCATCGAGTGGTCGCGGAAGATGCGCACGCGCCGACGCGGTTCTTTGCCGAAGCTGTGCGAACCCAGATGCGCAGCGCGCGCCAGGTCGTGTTGCTTGCGGCGGATGTAAGAGACTTGCGGCGAAAGCTCGACCGAGCGCTCCCCGGCCCGCACGCGACGGATCGCGTCCTCTGCTTCGCGTAGCGCGGCGGTCATCGGGTTATTTTCCTCCCGATCCGTGTATAGCTCGAACATATCCACCAGAAAATCTTCCATCTGGGTTTGGGTGTTAGCGCGCAGCACATAGATCGAAACGCCCATGCGCTCCGCGTCCACAATCAAGCGCGGACGCCGCCGATAGTAGTTTTTCAGCGTCACCAGGGCTTGGGTCACTTCCAGGTCATCTACGATCTGCACAGGCACGCCCAGTTGCCGCGCCACCTGCATAAGGCGGTTGCGTGCCACGCCGTAGGGGAACACATGCAGCGTTTGGAGCTGGCCGTTGGCTGCCGTCGGCGCAAAATCTTCGGAGCGGTCATAGTCGCGTTCGCTGACACGGCCACGTGCCCCTGCGTGGTTTGGACTTGCGCCGAACTTGTTACCGTTGGGGCGGCCCCCGTTGCGCTCACCGAAGGCGTGTTCCGGTCGCATACTCTCTACGGTGATCTCACCGTTCGGGCCACGAGTGCGCACTTCCACCGGCATCGGTTGCCCGCGCAACTTGGCGTCTACGGCGGCGGCCACGTCGTCGTGCACCACCAGACGGTCGCGCGTTTGGATCTCCACCAACACGTTAAAGGTGGGCGGGGCGCGGCGTTCCAAGACGGTTTTTTGCGTGCCGCGCCGCCGCGCTTCCTCGTCGGAAAGCGTGACCGACTCGATGCCGCCGACCAGGTCCGAAAGGGTCGGGTTCAGCAACAAATTGTCCAACGTGTTGCCGTGTGCCGTGCCGATCAGTTGCACGCCGCGCTCGGCGATGGTGCGGGCGGCCAACGCCTCCAGCTCGCGCCCGATCTCGTCAATGACGATCACTTCGGGGTTGTGGTTTTCCACCGCCTCGATCATCACCTCGTGTTGCAAATGGGGCTTGGCGACCTGCATACGGCGCGCGCGCCCGACGGCGGGGTGCGGCACGTCGCCGTCCCCGCCGATCTCGTTCGAGGTATCCACGATCACCACGCGGCGGCTTTCGGCCAAGACACGCGCCGCTTCACGTAGCAAGGTGGTTTTGCCCACGCCGGGCGGCCCCAACAACAAAACGTTGTTGCCGCTTTCGATGATGTCCTGCAAGATGTCAATCGTGCCGTAAACGGCGCGCCCGATGCGGCATGTGAGGCCCACCACGTCTCCGCGCCGATTGCGAATGGCGCTGATGCGGTGCAAAGTCCGCTCGATGCCGGCGCGGTTGTCGTCGTCAAAGTCGCCGACGCGCTCGGTCACGTATGCGATCAGCTCTGGGGTCACTTCGCGCTCGTCCAAGACGACCTCGCCGTCCACAAAGCGAGCGGTCGGCACGCGCCCCAAGTCTAGGATGACTTCGAGCAGGTCGTCGTCGCGGCCCAAAGCGTTCAGCGCCTCGACGATATGTTGAGGCAAAACGGCTTTCAGTTGTTCCAGGTCATCCGTGATTCGTCGTTCCATAGTCTTTGTGCAGCGCCGCGCCGCTTAAGTGTCGGCGGGGAGGCTGCGCCCTGTTCTCCTTAGTTTACTGCGTCTGATGGGTTGGGTCGTTATGCAAAACGCTTAGCGGCCCGTCGGTCGCGCTTTGGGTGGGCAGTGGGCCATTGGTCACCGGCGGGCTGAGCCGTTGGGCGTGCATTTCCGGCAAGGGGGCGGTTTGCACACGGCCAACGCGCACCGTCGTATATTTGACCATCAGGGCCTGTTGTGCCCAGGGAACAAACGCGATCTGTTCTAGTATACTCCGTAACCAATCCTGATAGGCCCGCACATAGATATAGACGGGCACTTCTGCCGCACGCGGGATATGGTGCAACGCCGCCGAGACCACGTCCGCCACTCGCTCGTAGGCCTCCGGATGGAAATAGGGCTTGATCACCACGCCGATTTTGCCTTCCGCCAGCGCCAAATAGCCGAGCAACTGCCCTCCTTGTTCATAGACCAGCCCACGATAGCCGGCGGCGGGCAAACGTTCTTCGGCCTGTTGCAAAAGGCGGGGCACGGTGTTAGCTTGCAGCGCGGCGACGGCAAAAGCATCTTGCGGCGTTTCTGTGCGCACCAGACGCCCATCTCCATTACGCAATGCCTGCCGGGTGCGTTGCAAGATCACCTGTCGCCCATAAACTGCAAACCCCGCCTGACGAAACACTTGGAACGCCGGATGCTGTGGGTGAACCTCGGCGCTCAACAAGTGGACGCCGCGCTTACCGGCCTCCTGGGTCATCGCTTCTAGCAACGTGACCCAAGCAGCAGGCGCTTCGTCTTCCGATGCGGGCGCTAAAAAGGTGAGCTGGGCGGTGGTGCGGTCGGTGCGGTGGCGGAATTGTCCGACGTAAGCATTTTCCCCGTTGCGCAATACGAACGTTGGCGCGCCCAGCCCGGCCAGTGGCACGGCGGAAAGCACGGTCGCTTCCAGGGCAGGCGCTCCCCGCGTCAGCTCGCCGCACATATCCAACGAGAGCCGCTCGCCGATCATGCGATGCACGAGCGGCAAGTCCAGCGGGGTGATAGGGCGGACGGCGGCTTGGGGGGGCATTCACAGCTCCGGCCACTAGGGCATGGCACAAGTGCGGCGACGGCGTCGCCACATGGCCGCGCGCTTCTGGACGATGAGGGATTGCGCTCCATCTGCAATGACGGGACTGTACACGCCTACCCAGGCAAAAGTGAGGGACTGAGAATCGGGCTTCATCTTGCTCATATTTTATCATCAGATGGCAACGTCTGGCAATGCTTCGCGGCGGCTTGACACCGAACATCAGTTCGGTCTATAATGCGGCCAAACGATGCGAACTGTTGTGCGACTGTCGCACGGAGAGAACGCCATGAAACGCAAAGAACTTTCGGCGCGCCAGAAAAAAATGCTCGTCTTCATCCGCCGGTTTATTGAGCGGCATGGCTACCCTCCCACGATCCGAGAGATCGGCAAAGCCGTTGGCGCCAGCTCTACGTCGGTGGTGAATTACAACCTAGACCGACTGGCGGACAAAGGCTACATCGAACGTGTGCCGGAAGTTTCCCGCGGGCTACGCTTGTTGCCCCAAAGCGAGGCCGATGTGTCCACGTTCCCCGGAACGCAGCGCTTGGGCATCGTGCCTTCTAGTGCCACCTCTCTGTTGCAAGTGCCGCTCGTGGGCACCATCGCCGCCAGCGCCCCCGTTCCAACGCCGGATGACGTGGGTTACTATTACGACACAGACGACCTGATCGACGTGCCGCTCCATTTGCTGGGCGCGGAAGATGCCTACGATCTCTTTGCGCTGCGCGTGGTCGGGGACTCGATGATTGACGCGATGGTGGCCGAAGGAGATATCGTCATCTTGCGGCGGCAGACCGTAGCCCAAAACGGTGATATGGTCGCGGTATGGTTGGACGAACGCGGCGAAACCACGCTGAAGAAATATTATCAGGAAGGCGAAAAAGTGCGCTTGCAGCCCGCCAACCCGACCATGCAGCCGATCTACGTGCCCGCCGAGCATGTACACGTGCAAGGGCGCGTACTGGCCGTTTTGCGCCGACTTCAATAGCGCGCCCCACGAGCTGCCCCGATGAGCGCACGCAAATATTGGCTGGCCTTCAACGCGGTGAACGGCGTGGGGCCGGTGCGTGTGCGCGCCTTGTTGCAACACTTCGGCGACTTGGAGCACGCCTGGCACGCGACAGAAACCGATCTGCGTGCGGCAGGGCTGGACCGCCGCACCGTCGCTAATTTGCTCCGCGCCCGCCACAATTTGCAGCCGGAAGCCATCGAAGCGCGGCTAGAGGCGCTAGGCGCCCGCGCGATCACGCTTCAGGACACGGACTATCCCCCCTTGCTGAAGGAAATTCCCGACGCCCCGCCGGTACTTTACATCAAAGGCACGCTACAGGCCGCCGACCGTTGGGCGGTGGCTTTTGTGGGAACACGCCGTGCCACCGTTTACGGACGCGAGATGACCCGTCGCTTGGTCGAGCCGCTCGTTGGGGCGGGCATCACCATTATCAGCGGGCTGGCTTTGGGCATTGACGCCGCCGCGCATCGCGCCGCCCTAGAAGCAGGTGGGCGCACGGTTGCCGTGCTCGGTTGCGGTATAGACCGCGTCTATCCACCAGAACATCGCCAATTAGCCGCTGCCATCACAAAGCACGGCGCGCTTGTGACCGAATTCCCGCCGGGCACACCTCCGGAGGCCAAAAATTTCCCCGTGCGCAACCGTATCATCAGCGGGTTGGCGTTGGGCGTGGTGGTGGCCGAAGCGCCGAAGCGCAGCGGTGCGTTGCTCACCGCAAACGTGGCCGCCGAACAAGGGCGTATGGTCTTTGCCGTGCCCGGCAACGTCACCGCTTCTTCCAGCACAGGCGCAAATCTTCTCCTCCGAGACGGGGCCACGATAGTGCTCAGCGCGCAAGATATTTTGGATGGGTTGAATCTGGACTATACGGCGGTGGAAACGCGCAGCCAAGTTCAAGCCCTTGTGCCCGACGACCCCATAGAGGCGCAACTCGCCGCCTTGCTCAGCGACGACCCCACGCACATTGACGAACTCTACCGCCGGTCCGGCTTGCCTTTTGCCCAAGTCAGCAGCACGCTGGCGCTCATGGAGCTAAAAGGGCTGGTAGAGCGTCACGAAGGCATGTATTATACGTTGGCGCGCGGCGGCGGAGAGCGCTACCGTCCGGATTGACGCGCACGGGTCGGCAGCGCGCCGTCCCCCTCTGGACTCGAACGCACACACAAATTTAGGGCGCGGACGCACATGGAAAATTTTTACGCCTTGATCATGGCGGGCGGTGGCGGGACCCGTCTTTGGCCGCTCAGCCGCAAAGATCGCCCCAAGCAAATGTTGCCCCTGGTCGGGGAACGCACCTTGTTTCAAATGGCGTTGGACCGCTTGCAACCGCTGTTGCCGCCGGAGCGTATTTTGGTGGTGACAGGACGCGATCAGGTTGCGCAATTGCAAGCCGACGCGCCGCAACTCCCCGCCGAAAACTTCATCGTAGAGCCGTTCGGTCAAAATACCGCCCCTGCGGTGGGCTTGGCGGCGGCACACGTCCAACAACGCAATCCGGAGGCGGTGTTGGCCGTCTTGACCGCCGACCATTACATCGCCAACGAGGAAAAATTTCGGCGCGTGTTGCAAGTGAGCGTGCAGGTGGCGCGCGATGATTACATCGTCACGCTGGGCATTTCGCCCACCTATCCCGCCACCGGCTACGGTTACATCAAGCGCGGAGAGCCGCTCACCGAACTGGACGGCTTTCACATCTATCACGCGGAGGGCTTCACCGAAAAGCCGAACCGTGAAACGGCGGCCCAATTCTTGCTCAGCGGCCTTTACAGTTGGAATAGCGGCATGTTCATCTTCCAAGTGCGCCAGCTCATGGAGGAGTACGCGCGACAACAGCCCGCTATGCGCACGTTGCTAACGCGCATCCAAGCTGCCGTCGGTCAAGAAGCCTATGCGGACGTTTTGAGCCAACTTTGGCCGCAGATGCCGCGTCTTTCGATTGACTACGCGGTGATGGAGGGCGCGCAACGCATGGCGGTTATTCCGGTGGAAATGGGATGGAGCGACGTAGGCAGTTGGGCCTCGCTTTTTGACGTGCTGGAAGGCGACGAGGACGGCAATGTGACACAGGGGGAAAACCCAAAACATATCCACCTGGACACACGCGACACCCTGATCGTCAGCGACCGCGTGGTGGCGACCATCGGCCTGCGCGATCTGGTGATTGTGGACACAGAGGACGTGCTTTTTGTCTGCCCGCGTGAGCGTTCGCAAGATGTGCGGCAGATCGTAGAGCGGTTGCGTAAGTCCGGCGATGAAACCTATCTCTAGTGGCCGTCCTTTTCAGAGCAAAGCAAGCGCGATGGTCATTCTAGCGGCTTCCGTAGAGCTTTACTTGCCGGGTGTGGCTTCTTTGAAGGAAAAACGCGGCATCCTCAAATCCTTGATCGCGCGGCTGCATAAGCAGTTCAACGTCGCCGTAGCCGAAGTCGCTTTTCAAGATGTGTGGCAGTCTGCCACGTTGGGCGTGGCGATTGTCAGCAACGGTGCACCGCACGCCGAACAGGTTTTGGAGCGTATGCTGGGGTGGATCGAACGCAACCGCCCCGATGTGGAAATTGTCGGCCACACGCTGGAGATTTTGCACTTCAACACGGGTTAAGACGTTACAAACGGCCAAACCGAAGCCTATGCGCGCCTGAGCCAAATTGCTCGGGCGCGCTTTTGGTTGGCGCAGGGCAAAAAATTTTACACCGCGCCCGCAACTGGTCTACAATCTGGGCATCGTACCGTTTGTTGTTGCAGGGGAAGGATCGCTCACCATGTCCGAAGTTGCCGCTTTGCCTGCCTTTTTCCTCGTCAATCCGGTTAGCCGTCGCTTCCATGTTTACGATCGCTTCAACGCGCCGCGCAACTACACCTTCGCCCCAACCAAAAAACAGCTCCACGAGGGGATAGACCTGGCCGCCACCGACAGCCAGGGAAACCCCGTCGCCGTGCTGGCCGCGCAACGTGGCGTGGTGGACTACGTCGGCTTTGCGCCCCAGGGGTACGGAAACCACGTGCGCATCGTGCACCGTTGGGGCGACCAAACTTACGTCACCTGGTACGGCCATCTTTCGGCGGTGACGGCGCGTGTGGGCCAGTTCGTCTTGGCCGGCCAAAAGATCGGCATCGCGGGCACAACCGGCTTTTCCACCGGCGTCCACCTCCATTTGACGCTGCAACACCTCGGGCACGGCTTGAGCGGCTATGTGGTGGACGACGTGGTAGACCCCGAGCCGTATTTCCTTTTCCAGAACATCCCCCAGTTTGACGAGCTAAGTTATGTGGCCGACGTAACCATCCCCGACGGAACGGAGATGCAAGCCGGGCAGGCTTTCACCAAGACGTGGCGCGTGCGCAACACCGGCTCGCGCACTTGGGACGCACGCTACAAGTTCGTTTTTGTGGGGGACGCGCGTATGAACGGACCGGAAGAAGTTGCGCTGCCCAGCGTGCCGATAGCCCCCGGGCAGCAAGTGAATCTCAGCGTACCGCTGACCGCGCCTGCCGAAGCGGGCACTCACCGCAGCACGTGGCAATTGCGCGGGCCGGACGGCTTGCTGATCCCGCACACGGTCTACGCCGAGATCGTCGTGCCGGAAGCGCGCCCTTATGACCGCGCGGAGTTCGTGGAAGATGTCACCGTGCCGGATGGGGAAATCGTGCAACCCGGGGAAACGTTCGTCAAGATATGGCGGGTGCGCAACGCGGGCAGCACCACCTGGACACCTGATTACACTTTGCGCCACGTGGCCGACGAACGCATGGACGGGCCGGAGCAGGTTTTGCTGGGCGAGACGGTGCGCCCGGGGGAAGAGTTGCAGATCGAGGTACGCCTGACTGCACCGCGTGAGCCGGGCCGCCACCGCAGTACGTGGATGTTCCACAACGCCCGGGGCGAACGCTTCGACTACGATCTCTACGCGGAGATTCAAGTTCCCGCCCGAGCCGAGCAGGGGCAGCAGCTCGACGAGCTGAGCTACGTGGCGGACGTGACCGTGCCGGACGGCGAAACGGTACAACCCGGGGTCACCTTCATCAAGACGTGGCGCGTGCGCAACAGCGGCGCGTCCACATGGGGCGAGGGCTACGAGCTGGCCTTTTTCGGCGACGAGCGCATGGGTGGGCCGCAAGCCGTGGCTTTGCCGCCGCTAGCGCCCGGGGAAACGGGCGAGGTTTCCGTTCAGCTCACCGCGCCACGCACAGCGGGAAGCTATCGCAGCACGTGGAAAGGGCGCAATCCGCAGGGCAAGTTCTTTGAGTACGACCTTTACGCGCTGATCGAAGTGCCGGAGGTAGCGCAGCAACTCGACGAGCTGAGCTACGTGGCGGACGTGACCGTGCCGGACGGCGCGGTGATGCACCCGGGCACGCCCTTTGTCAAGACGTGGCGCGTGCGCAACACCGGCACGTCCACGTGGGGCGAGGGCTACGAGTTGGCCTTTTTCGGCGATGAGCGCATGGGTGGGCCGCAGGCCGTGCCCTTGCCGCCGCTGGCGCCCGGGGAAACGGGCGAGGTCTCCGTTCAGCTCACCGCGCCGCAGTCGCCGGCGCTTTACCGCAGCACATGGAAAGGGCGCGATCCGCAAGGTCGCTTCTTTGAATATGACCTCTTCGCGCTGATAGACGTTTCCGATCCGGAGCAGACTTTTGACATGCTGGACTTTGTGCGCGGCGATGGGCGCGTCTATGAGTTGGCGTATGATTGGGACGGTGGCGGGCGTCAGCGTGTGCAAACGCAAGTGGAAGGCGCGCGCTTTTACTACGTCAAGGGGCGCGAATGGGAAGAACTTTGGGCAGATGCGCGTTTCATCTATCGCGGCACGGATACCTCAGCGGGGCACGGCGAAGTTTACACGCTCTTCAGTCACGGGCAATACGGCAGCCCCTGGATGCCGCGCAAGATGACGGTGGGCAAACTCTTCTACCGCTCCCCGACGGTGGTTTTTCGCCGCAAAAGCGACGGCGCGGAAATTCCGGACAAGCATTTTGTACACAAGACTTGGCTTAAGCTGGAGGCTGTGCGGCGCTATGTGACGCTTTCCAGTGGGGTAGAGCTGCGCGATGTGGCGGTGCTGGCCGCTTATGAGGACGTGGACGGCAAGCCCGCCGCGCAACCCTTCGAACGTTACACTTACGCCAAAGGGTATGGCTTGGTGGCGTGGGAAGGTGAGCTTGGCCGTTCGGCGTTGGCGAAGGAGTTTCCGCGCGGCAGCGTGCCGGATAACGAACGCGAGCCGTTGCCCTGGTTGGATAGCATACGCTGAGGTGCTGTACGGCATAGGGCCATCCGACAGCCCGCTCCAAGCTCAGGAGCGGGCTTTTTCGCGCACCCCGAACGGCGCACGCTGGCAATTCTTCTGAGGATGCTCTAATTTCTTGTTCAGGGCAGCGTAAGGTTTGGCTGCCAAGATCAAGGAACACCACATCACACAATCAGCGAGAAGGAACTCATTATGAAACGCATTCATATCGCAATTGCGCTCGTCACGATAGCCGCGGTCACCGCGTTGGCGGTGGGCATCGGCGGCGTCTTGGCCCAAGACGGCGGCGATGGCTCAGACGACGGCGACGGCACAGAATTCACCTACCAGGGCGACATCACCGCGCCGGAATTTCCCTTGGACGCCGATTGGATCAACACGTCGGCGCCCGTGCGCCTTTCCGACTTGCGCGGCAAGATCGTTTTGTTGGACTTTTGGACGTATGGGTGCATCAACTGTATGCACGTGATCCCCGATCTCAAACGTCTGGAAGCCGAATATTCGGACGTGTTGGTCGTGATCGGCGTGCATTCGGCCAAGTTCACCACCGAGGGCGAAACCGAAAACATCCGCCGTGTGGTGCAACGCTACGGCGTGACGCATCCGGTGCTCAACGACCGTGATTTTGTCACCTGGTCGGAGTACAGCGTGCACGCTTGGCCGACTTTTGTCTTGATCGACCCCTTCGGCAAGATCGTCGGGCAGCTTTCCGGCGAGCCGCTCTATCCACGCATCGCGCCGATCATCGCGACGATGGCCGAAGAATACGGCGCGGCGGGCTTGTTGAGCACCGAGCCGCTCCCGCAGGCTCAACCGGAAAGCTCCGCCGAGACCGCCGATACACCGCTCCGCTTCCCGGGCAAAGTGCTGGCCGACCCCGCAGGTGATCGCCTCTTCATCGCTGACAGCGGCCATAACCGCATCGTGATCACCACGTTAGATAGCTTCGAGGTGTTGGACGTTGTCGGCAATGGAAACGAAGGGATGACTGACGGAGACTTTGCCGAAGCCCAATTTAACTTCCCGCAAGGGATGGAATTGGTCGGCAATACGCTTTATGTGGCGGACACGGAAAACCACGCCATCCGCGCGGTAGACTTGGACGCGCGCACCGTGACGACCGTTGCCGGTACGGGCAAACAGGGCTTCGACCGTTTGCGGCATGGGCCTGGCACAGAAATTGACCTCAACTCCCCTTGGGACTTGGTCGCTCACGGTGACCAGCTCTATATTGCGATGGCGGGCATTCATCAACTTTGGGTTTACGACTTGGCGAGCGGTGATGTCGGCCCCTACGCAGGCTCGGGACGCGAAGCGTTGACCGATGGCCGGTTGAAACAGGCGGGCATGAATCAGCCCAGCGGCATTGACACCGACGGCGAACGGCTTTACTTCGCCGACCCTGAGGCGAGCGCAGTCCGCACCGCCTCGTTAGACCCCGACGGCAGGGTCGAAACGATTGTCGGCACAGGGCTTTTTGACTTCGGCGACCGCGACGGCGTGGGCAATGAGGCGCTCTTGCAACATGTGCAGGGGATCACGGTGGCGGACGACGGGGTGCTTTACGTGGCAGACACCTATAACCACAAGATCAAGCGTATTGACCCCGCCACCCGCGAAAGCGTGACGCTCGCAGGCACGGGCGAACCCGGCTTGGCGGACGGGGACGCCGCAAGTGCGCAATTTTACGAACCCGGGGGGCTGGATTACGCCGACGGCAAGCTCTACGTGGCGGACACCAACAACCACGCGATCCGTGTGGTGGATTTGGCGGGCGGTACGGTGCGCACGGTGGAATTTGCTAACGAAGCGCGGCTGAGCGGGGCGGCTGATGCAGCGTCTGCCGAAAGCGACACCATCGCCGCGCCCGCCGAGTTGCCGGAAGGCGCGATCTTGCAGCCGGCCCAGACGGTCGGCGTAGGGGAAGGGACGCTGGTTATCAACGCGAATATACCGGAAGGCTACAAACTCAACGACGCTGCGCCCTTTACCGCCATCTGGGACGATAATCCGCTGGTGCAAATTCCCGCTGACTCTAACCCGTACCGCGAGGTTAAGCCGCACTTGCCGGTTGAAATTCCGGCCAACTTTGCCGAAGGACAAACCGAGTTGGTGCTCAACCTGACGGTCTATTGGTGTGAGGCGGTCAACCAGGCGCTATGCTTTGTGGATCGCTCGGTGCTGGTTGTGCCGCTGACGGTGAGCGCGGAAAGCGACAACCACAGCGTGCAACTGGAACGCGAGCTGGTGCCCCCTTCGGTGGACAACACGCTGAACTGAGATGCAACGCAACACGTGGCGGGCGCTTCGGAAAAGGAGCGCCCGTTTGTTTTTAAGGAGAGGCCGTCTCCAGCGGCTCAGCGACCACCACCAGCCGCCCGTGATAGGTTTTCAGCTCCCAATCCCAATCGGTGCACGTGATCATGGTGACGCGCGGGCGACCGTCTTGGGCCAGCCAAGAAACGTCGTCGGGAGGCACTTTTTCGATGTCGCTCACATGATACAAATATTCCTGGCCGCCGTCGGTGAGGATAACCAAGTCGCCGACTTGCGCCTCGAAAAGGTAGGCGAAGGGGCCGGGCGCGCCGGTATAGCTTTCCACGTGGCCGGCCAGGACGATGTTGCCGCCCGGGTCGCCCAGCCAGCTTGTGCCGACCAGATGCCCGACTGAGTCCCCCAGGTGGCGCGTTTCCCATGTTCCCCCGACGCGCCCCGCCGGAATGATCGGTGCGCTCATAGAAGCGCTAGGGAAAGTGATAAAACGCGGCGCCGTAGAAGCGTCCGGCGTGGGGGTGGGCAGCACATCGCGCACGGGTGTGGGAAGCGGCGCCTCGGTGAGGGACACAGCAGACGAGCTTTCTTGGGGAGCGTAAAATGCCCACAGCCGCCACAGGGCAAAGCTCAGCACGGCCAACTCGGCCACCAGCATCAAGCAGCTACGGCGTGTCAGACGAAAACGGCGATGTTGTGGCAAGTAGTCCATCGGCAGCTCTCACGCTGAAAAACGGTCATCTGTCGTCATTATAGCACCGTGTCTCCAGCGTTGCTGAGGTCTTTTTGGAGGTGGGCAAGCCCTGGGCGCAAAGTGGGGGGCGAGGGGGCGTTCGGAACGGCGAACGTTAGGAGCGCCTGTGGAACGGCCTAGGTCTATGCTTCACGGTGCGAGTTGTCTTGCCACCCACCGGGCGAATTCTTGGCAACTGGCGCTCGGGATGCTATTATCATGCTCGATTGAGGTTATGCCCCGTAAAGGTGGAGGACGGGGCGCCCGACAACTTGATAGCCAAAGCGGAAACACTCTTATCCAGAGCGGCAGAGGGACCGGCCCGATGAAGCCGCGGCAACCTCCCTGTTTGGAGCAGGCCACAACGAGCCAGCGGGGAACGGTGCCAATTCCGTCAGGTTTTCTGGAAGATGAGAGCGTTGTCCACAGCCCTCGCGTGGCCTGACGCCGAGGTCACTTGTGTGATAACGCCCCCTGTCAGAGTGTGCAGGGGGTTTTCACTTCCCTGGACACGCCCGAGTGAAACGAAGGAGCTACCGTGAGCGAAAATACGAACAGCACAACGTTTATGTCCTCCCCCCAACTGTTTTACACTTCCGAATCGGTGACCGAGGGGCATCCGGACAAAGTTTGTGACCAAATTTCCGACGCCGTCTTGGACGCAATTTTGACCGACGACCCCAACGCGCGCGTGGCGTGCGAAACCGCCGTGACCACCGGCTTGATCGTGGTCATGGGCGAGATCACCACCTCGACCTATGTGGATATCGGCACGCTGGCGCGCGATGTAGTGCGCGACATCGGCTACACGCGCGGCAAATTCGGCTTCGACGCGGACACCTGCGGCGTGATCGTCTCGATCAAAGAACAGTCCCGCGACATTGCGCAGGGTGTAGACGCCGCGCTGGAAAAACGCACCGGCCAAGCCACCGAGGCCGAACTCGACGCGGTGGGCGCAGGGGACCAGGGGATGATGATCGGCTTTGCCTGCGACGAAACGCCGGAGCTAATGCCCATGACCATTGTGTTGGCGCACAAGCTGGCGCGCCGCCTAGCCGAAGTGCGTCGCAACGGCATCATGCCCTATTTGCGTCCGGACGGCAAAACTCAGGTGACGGTGGAATACCACTACGGGAAGCCTGTGCGTGTGGATACGGTGCTGGTTTCTACGCAGCACGCGCCGGAAGTTTCTAATGAGCAAATCCGCGCCGATGTGCTGGAACATGTCGTGCACGCCATTGTGCCTGCGGAGCTGTTGGACGAGCACACCAAATACTACGTCAACCCAACGGGGCGCTTTGTGGTCGGCGGGCCGCTGGGCGACGCCGGTTTGACCGGACGCAAGATCATTGTGGATACTTACGGCGGGATCGCACGGCACGGCGGCGGCGCTTTTTCCGGTAAAGACCCGACGAAAGTGGACCGTTCCGGCGCGTATATGGCGCGCTACATTGCTAAAAACGTGGTGGCGGCGGGGTTGGCTTCTCGCTTCGAGATCCAAATTTCCTACGCTATCGGCGTGGCGCACCCGCTTTCGGTTTCCATCGAGACCTTCGGCACGAACAAAATTCCAGATGCGCGCATCGTAGAGCTGATCAACGCACATTTTGACATGCGTCCGGCGGCAATCATCCGCGATCTGGAACTGCGCAAGCCGCAATATCGCCAAGTGGCCGCCTATGGGCACTTTGGCCGCGATGACTTGGACGTGGCTTGGGAACGCACGGACAAAGCCGAGCTTTTGCGGCAGGAAGCGGGGCTATAGCTCCGTTTGCCTGCCGAGCGCTGAGGGCGGTTGGGGGCGCGTGCGCGGAAGCGCGCCGCCCGCAGCCGCCATTCGGCGGCTACGAGCCACGCGCTTCGCGTGGCTCGTGTGCGCTTTTCAGCGCACGCGGGCGGCGCACGTACCGGCGAACGTGGCCTCCCCATTTTTCAACCGTCCCCGTTCCAGCACCATCAACGCCGACTCCCGCGTGACCTCTCGCCTCCTCACCGTGATTGTCCTTTGTGTCTTCATGTGGATATTGCAACTGAACACTTCACTCCGGAGATGATCACGGAACAGATACAAACGCCCAACCAATCCTTGACAGCCTATGAGGCAGATGCTAAGATGAGCGCCACACTTTCACGCACGCGGCGTTATCCCTGCGCGTCAGGGCGATGGCGACCGAATTGGATTCGAGCGACCGAACGTGGGGCCTCCTGTGTGAGTTATCGTTAAGGGAAGGCCTCACGCTATGCAGGAAGGAACGGGCGTGCAAGCGCCCGTTGCTGTGCCAAGTGACCCATTAAGCTTTCACAAGGTTTTCGGCCACAATGGCCTTAGGGCATGGAGGCAGGGTATGCCGACAATCAACCAGTTGGTGCGCAAGGGCCGCAAGCCAAAGCGGAAAAAGAGCAAGGCCCCCGCACTGCAATATACCTTCAACTCGTTTAAGCAAAAACGCATTCGCCAGCCCAAAGGCTCACCGCAAAAGCGCGGCGTTTGCACCCAGGTGAAGACCATGACGCCCAAGAAGCCCAACTCGGCGCTGCGTAAAGTCGCCCGTGTCCGGCTCACCAACGGCATCGAGGTGACCGCCTATATCCCGGGTGAGGGGCACGGCTTGCAGGAGCACAGTGTGGTGTTGGTGCGTGGCGGTCGTGTGAAGGACTTGCCCGGTGTGCGTTACCACATCGTGCGCGGCACGCTGGACGCTGACGGCGTGGAAAATCGGGAACAAGGCCGCAGCAAATACGGCACGAAGAAGCCCAAGAAGAAGTAACCTTTTCCGGAGCAAACAGGTATGCCAAGACGCTTTCGACCCCCCAAGCGGCAAATTCCGCCCGACGTGAAATACAACAATGTGCACGTCGAAATGTTCATCAACCGCATGATGCACGGTGGCAAAAAGAGCACTGCGCGTCGCGTCATGTACCAGGCTTTTGACCTCATCCAGGAGCGTATGAAACGCGACCCGGTGGAGGTCTTCGAGCAAGCGTTGCGCAACGCCACGCCGGTGCTGGAAGTGAAACCGCGCCGTGTGGGTGGCTCAACCTACCAAGTTCCGATGGAAGTCGAACCCGCGCGCGCGCTTTCTTTGGCGATGCGCTGGTTGCTGGCCGCTGCGCGTGCCCGTCACGGGCATGGCATGGCTGAAAAACTGGCCGCCGAACTGATGGACGCGGCCAACGGCCAAGGCGCGGCGATCAAGAAGAAGGACGACACGCACCGTATGGCAGAGGCCAACCGCGCGTTCGCCCATTATCGTTGGTAAACAAGGCTGCATAGGACGTTATGGCGAAGAAAACCACCACATCCCGCCCGCTGAACCTGGAAAAGGTGCGTAATATCGGCATCATCGCCCATATTGACGCGGGGAAAACCACGACCACCGAGCGCGTGCTCTACTACGCCGGTCGTATCCACCGCATGGGGGAAGTGCACGATGGCGCTGCCACCACGGATTACATGGACCAGGAAAAAGAACGCGGGATCACCATCACTTCCGCCGCTGTGACGGCATTTTGGCGCGGATGTCAGATCAACATCATTGACACCCCCGGGCACGTAGACTTCACCGCCGAAGTGCAGCGGAGTTTGCGTGTGTTGGATGGTGGCGTGGTGGTTTTTGACGGCGTGGCGGGCGTTGAGCCGCAGTCCGAGACGGTTTGGCGGCAGGCCAACGAGTATCACGTGCCGCGCATTTGCTTTGTCAACAAGCTCGACCGTGTCGGGGCGGACTTTGACCGCTGCGTCGGTATGATCGTGGAGCGGCTCAACGGCCACCCGATCCCCATTCAGTTACCTTACGGCGAAGGCCAAGACTTCAACGGCATCATTGACTTGATGAGTATGGAGTTGGTCACCTATGGGGACGACCTGGGCACGGCCATTGAGCATAAGGACATTCCATCGGACTATCGGGAGCAGGCGGAAGCAGCTCGCGCCGAGATGGTCGAGCAGATTGTCGAAACAGACGACGCGCTGACCGAAAAGTATCTGAGCGAAGAGCCGATCGGCAACGAGGAGTTGGTGGCAGCTTTGCGCGCGGCGACCGTTGCGGGCAAAGTGCAGCCGGTGTTGTGCGGCTCGGCGCTACGCAATCGCGGCGTGCAGATGCTGCTTGACGCGGTGGTAGACTACCTGCCCTCGCCGTTGGATATTCCGCCCATCCAGGGCATTAACCCCAAGACCGGCGAGATCGAAGTGCGCCACGCTTCGGACGATGAGCCGTTGGCGGCGCTGGTCTTCAAGATTGTGACCGACCCGTTTGTGGGGCGGTTGGCCTTTTTCCGCGTCTACTCGGGCGTGATCAAGGCCGGCTCCACCGTGCTGAACTCCACCAAGAACCGCAAGGAACGCATCGGGCGCGTAGTGCGCATGTTCGCCGACCGCCGCGAGGATGTGGAAGAAGTGCACGCGGGCGACATCGCCGCCACGTTGGGGCTGAAGGCGACCTTCACGGGCGAAACGCTTTCGGCCATGCACGCGCCGATTGTGCTAGAGCAGATCAAGTTCCCCGAGCCGGTGATCTCGGTTGCCATCGAGCCGAAGACCAAAGCCGACCAGGACAAGATGAGTATCGCGCTGCAAAAGTTGGCCGAAGAAGACCCGACTTTTGTGGTGCGCACCGACGAGCAAACCGGCCAGACGCTGATCTCGGGGATGGGTGAGTTGCATCTGGAGGTGCTCGTAACGCGCATGTTCCGCGAGTTCCACGTAGACGCGCGCGTCGGCAAGCCGCGCGTGGCCTATCGCGAGACGGTCACGCGGGCGACGCGCGGCGAAGGGCGTTTTGTGCGTCAAACGGGCGGTAGCGGACAGTACGGCCACGCCATCGTCGAGATCGAACCGCTTGCGCCGGACGCCGAAGGCGACTTGGTGGTCGAAAACAAGGTCGTCGGTGGGGCGATCCCCAAAGAGTACATCAACTCGGTGATCGCGGGCATCAAAGAAGCGGCACAAAGCGGCGTGGTGGCGGGCTATCCGGTGACGCGCGTCAGAGTCGCCATTGTGGACGGGTCTTACCACGAGGTGGACTCTTCCGACCTGGCCTTTAAGGTCGCCGGTTCGATGGCGCTCAAAGACGCGGTGCAACGCGGGCGACCGATTTTGCTT